>NZ_JBFUJG010000005.1:0-156796 GCF_056401495.1 Mucilaginibacter sp. P4_E8 | reverse complement strand
AGTCAACGTCGAGAAGAAGAATAAAATGAGTGTCATAAACGCTGTAAGAAATAAACTTGTACAACGTATTTTCTCCTGTGTAAGACAAAATAGAAAATATGAAAAAAATTATCTCAAATTAGTTGCTTAGATCATAGAAATCGAGGTACGAAGCTATCGCGAACTGTACAGGGTGAATATTAGAGAAGGACATAAGTAGCCATTGCCTTTATTTCTTATACGACATACTTGCGCCAGTGGGGGTAATAAATTTAAAGCTCAATTTCCTGCACCGCTTTAAACATTTTAACAATGCCCACAGGTAAAAATTTGTAATATGTAGTTAAAATTTTTAGTAATTCGGGTTTAATACCTTTTTTGTTTCTGTATTTGTCAAAAAGGTAGCCAAAACTATTAGAATAAGCTTCTTCAATACTCACTTTTTTTAACTCAAAAAACCATAATGGGATTTTTATTTTATAGAGGCATAATAATTCTATTTCCGAATTTTCACTTGGCTGCATTAATTCATCTGATAAATGAATTTTTATGTCGTTGATAACTAAGTTAATTATATTTTGAATTTTTGATTCATCCAAATTGTTATAATCAAGATAATCATCTGTTTTGTTTAACCCAAATCTTTCATTGTGTTTAGGGTATTCTTCTTTTAGCACAAACAAACCGAAAAACAATGGATCAAATAAATAATTTTCTATATTCCTTCTTTCACCATTACCTAAAACCATAACCTTTTCATTTGCTTGATGGTCATCGTCTCTATCAATAATCCCACAGATATTTTTATTCCCTGCAAGGTTTAAATCTTTCACCATTTTAATTACCCGAGTAAATCCACCGGCTGCGTTACCCACAGAGATAAAGTTTAAAATTATTTCTTTATCTAAATGTTGCGTTGATATTTTTTGATAGATAAATCCATAAAAATCTACGTCAAAATCCGCTTCCACAAAGACTTGCTTTTTATGTTCATAATAAATGCTCAAACTTTTTAAACCCGTGGTAAGTGATTTGATAGCAGTACTTTTATCTGTTTCTTTTAATATGCCATCTTCCATAAGAAAAATAGAATCGTCAGGTGCAAGAGCTACTGTAGATGGAGAGTGAGTGGTTATTATTACTTTAACTCTGTCATCTTCCATCAACACATTTTGAATGACATCTAAAAAGTACTTCGTTAAAGAGGGATGTAAACTTGCATCCGGTTCATCTAATACTATAACCTGTGGAATACTTGTAAAACCCTTCTGATTACTGCGTAGGTTATATAAGGCAAATATTAATGAAATAATTGTTTTTTCACCAGATGATAATTCATAAAGTTTGATAGGTATATTTTTAACTTTATGTATGAATATTGGCTCTAAAACCACATTATCAGCATCTAAATCGGGATGCTTAATTGTGTAATTAAAATTAGCGACTTCAACTATTTTTTCTAAACTCAACCAAGGAGCAATCTCCTTTTCCGCCTGTTCTCTATAATTCCAATATTTATAAGCATATTGATGATAAAGCTTTAATAAATTTGAAGAAAATAATTGATGTGTGTCAATCGGACTAAAAATTGTAAAATCAAAATATTTTAATTGTCCGAATTTCTTACCGCTATTTTCAGATATAGCTATAACACTCTGTAAATCTACGCTATTAAATATTTGTGTTCCGTGTGAAATGTTTGGGCTTAACACTGCATTAAACCTGTTGTTAACATTGTCAGCCGTTAATGGAGTCGTTTTGAAATATTCTTCTTGAGAACCTAAAAAGCTGTCTAATATTAATTGTTTTGCATATTGTTGCTGGTCATATTGAATTGAATGGTAATTCCCTAATGTTGGCTCAAAGCCATTTGCCGGGATATATTCAAATTGATCATATGGATTGCCATCGTCATCAAACAAGCATTCAGGGTGCATACTATCTGAAATAACTTCGAGTAATTTTGTTTTACCAGAACCATTTTCTCCGGTAATAAGTACAAAATCGGGCAATTTTAGCGGTGAGTTTTCTTTTAATATCAGATAATTGCGAGGTATTCTAAGTTCCATAAATAAGGCTTATGTGACCAAATATAATTAATTGAAATACTATTTATTGTAAAGGCGCTTCCCTCTGCTGACGCACGCGTGTCGCGTGTGCCAATATCGCAACCTCCCCTACTCCCGCTTGTGGTCCACATGCTAAGTATACACTATGTGATCATTACATTCAATAATTTCCTTGCTTCTCACCAACAAACGCACCACAAGGCAGCGCCTTGTGGTAGCAGTGATACGATTTAATGCACCCACTCACCTTCTAACACATAAGCAAGTTCATGGTCATAGTTCCATACGTACACTTTATTGCTGTAAACTTTTGCTTTTCTAAATGATTCCGTAAAGTCAACCCGGTTTTGTCCAATAGAGCCATCCTTGTTGGTTATATCAATATAAAAGCCTGGGTCAGACCACCAAACGGGTAAACCCCTGAGTTTTACATTTAAATTATTTATGGTATACGGGAGCTGACTAATATTAAAGGGTATGCTAATGAGTGTTTTATTAGGCTCTCTATCAGCATAAGCGTTGTTCCATATTTCGTCAAAATCAAAAGTGAGCTTACTGCCACGACTTAAAAGAACATCCAGCTTGTTTATTGTTATTTTTTTGATGATAAAGTTTTTGAGGGTATCGGTAGTACTGGTTAAATCTAAGTGAGCCGTTTTGCCGCCTATTACTGTATACTTCTTATTTACATCGTTTTGGTTGTGGAAAACCGCAATATCTGGACTGTTACATGAAAATATTTTAAACCAGTAAGTGCCCGGTTTAAATTTGGGATAAATCTTAGTGTATTTATAGGCGTAAGGTCCAAAGCTTTGATTGGTAAATACAGTATCAAAAAGCGGGGTTGCAAAAGGCGTGTTATAATCAATTTCTGATTTATAAATCAAAAGCCGCAAAGTATCAAAAATATTGGATGGCTTATTTTTCCAGGTAATTACCAGGGAGTCTGATTTGGTTAATACAGAATCATGCTTGGCTGGTATGGAATCGGGCTTGGTTATTTTAATAACAGGCTTATCGGCCAAATCGTTACTGTTTTTACTGCAGCTTTGAAAAATCAGCAAAAAAGCTACCAGATAGATGGAGGGTTTAAAATACATTTTGTGATAAAGTTTATATAAATGTACAATAAAAAATATGACAAAAATATTCAAGCGCTACCCTCTGCTGGTTCACGCGTGTTGCGTGTGTCAATTATCGCACCCGCTACCGCGAGCGCCCCGCTTGTGGTCCGCATGCTCAGTATGCATTATGTGATCATTACATTCAATAATTTTCTTGCTTCGTGCTGACCAATCAAACATACCACAAGGCAGAGCCTTGCGGTAGCGGCGACGCATGTCATTCCCGCAAATTGCTGATTCAGAGCTACCAGCTGTGCGATTGTTACCAAATTGGTGTTTTTTCCTGTTGCAAATAACACTATTTTGTGTTATCAATTTATAACCAAATGCGATCCATACGAAAAGACACCATTTAATCGTACTGGCACAAAGCTGCCGGTATTAAGTTCAGCAGATTATGAAAGCTTTAAAAACCCTGTTCATCGCTATAATATTATTAGCTGGCTGCTCCCGGGAAAAAGCCGGAGATATGCCCGCTCCTGTAAAGGACAACCCGAAAATTACGTCGCTGGAATATACCGATCAGCTTTTGTTTGTTAATAAAAATAATTACCAGATACTGACAAGTGAAGCTGCTACTTTTTCCTCCGCAGACCCGCATATTCAAATTACAAATTCGGGTTTGATCAGGCGGTTAACCTCAGCCGAAATCGTGCCTGTTGAAATTACCTGGAAAAATACCACTAAGCCTAAACTTATAATTTACGCGCTGGGTGCAACCGACATCAACCAGGATCTTCCTTATAAACATTACCATGGAGCTTTAGCCACCAATGCTTTTGCTGCTTATCAGCAAGGTTGGAAAACATTACAAACATTTCCGGCAAAGGGTGAAACCTATGCCATCGTGCTCAGGCATGCAGATGCAAGCATTGGTGTTGACTTTCCTGTGAACCATTCCTATATGGGGCCACCCAACTGGTGGAAATCCGCTGATTCTGCACTGGCAAGGCAACTGAACGCTCAGGGAGTACAAAGAGCCACCATATTGGGTCAGGTTTTTAAAGATCTCAGTTATCCGATTAAAAGAGTAATCAGCAGCGAGTTTAACAGAGCGCTGGAAACGGCAAAGCTCATCAATGCCGGCCCTGCGCCAGTCCTCGATGGCAGGATCAATCACCTCAGTTATACAGTATATCCCGATGGCTTGTTTAAAGGGATGCTGTCCATTATTCAGGAACAACCAGTCGATAATCAGATTACCCTCATCATCGCCCACCACCCCATCAATGAACCCCGGTCAGCTACGGGTTATCCCAGTTTCCCTGATGTGTCGCCTTTTAACTGGACGGGCGCTTATCTGATTAAAATAGCTCCTGATAAAACAGTTACTTATCTGGGTGCTGTATCCTGGGCCATGTTTAAATACTGGAGAGATATTAAATTCCCCCAAACCTGATCCTTCGCCGCTACCCGCCAGTTGACAAAAATCCCTCAATTACCACTTTTCGTTAAAATTAACAAAGCCATGGTCATAAAGTATGCAAGGCTTCGTCTATTTATACATTATTGGCTCATATTCATATAATTACAATCTTATGGCGCTTTTTATAATTAACTTTAAAGAAACAGCCAATTATCATGAGAAACATTTACCTGTTATGCATTACCATATGCATCGTTGTTTCGTCCTGTAAGAAAGATTCAACACAAAACCTAATTTCTCCCCCTGAAGTGGGTACAAAGCTCCATGAAGTTAGCTTTACGGTTCCTGGTTTCGAGAGCACCACCCAAAATTTAAGCACCAACAGTACCGGAGCGAACGCATTGTTAAAAGATCAAATAAAGTACCTGCATTTAGTTATTTATAAGGATAGGGGAATTGTAATGGATCCTCCATTCGAACAATATCCTCAATTCGCAGCAGGTCCTGTTAAAGATATTATTCAGAAGTCGACAGATGCCAATTTCGGAACTTTTAAAGCATCTTTAAGTGATGGGCAATATTGGTTTTATATAGTTGGCGATCAGCTGGCGGGTAAAATATCTGGTGATATTACACACGGTTCCGGCGGTATTTACTGGACGCTTCCATATTACCACCTGGATAATGCGCTTTTAACTTCGGGTATATATTTTGGCGGGTTTGATACCCTGATAAAGGCGCCTATCAGTAAAGCGATTACACTTAAGCGTATGGTAAGTAAGCTCACTGTTCGTATTACCGACGCGATACCCGCTAATGCTGCAAAGTTTATTTTAACATTAACCGATTACCCACCTGCTTTTGACCTGTTTAGCGGAAATGGAAAATTCCACGGAAGAGAGGACGTTTTTGATAGCGCGCTCTTTAGTTACAATATTAGTAGCTCACAAATTGGGAAATCAAACTTTGAATTTAGCACGATCGTTCTCCCTTACCACTCTTTCTATTCAAGTGAGATAACTTTAAATTGTGTAGATAAGCTGGGGAATGTTATAAATCATAAGGTTTTGCCGAGTCAGGGGGGTGATGGGGTTTGGATTAAAATAAACACCAATTATATATATACTGGCGCCCTTTTTACAAAGGCAGCACAATTTACAGTTAGTTTGGATACCAAATGGAATGCGCCGGTAAACATACCTTTCAGCGTCAGTTATTCGAAACACATTAAAACCAATTAAATTCATTAATTCCCAAGCGCTTTCAAAGCGTCGTCTTTTCTTCCGCTACCGCAAGCGTCATACTGGTTCGCTTGCTAAGTATGCATTATGTGATCATTATATTCAATAATTTTCTGGCCCGTTGCTACCAGGCAAACGCACACAAGGCAGAGCCCTGCGGTAGCGACAAGAATTATAAAAAGAAGAGCGTAAATTACCTTCCTTGCCGGCGCACATACACCAGGCAGCCATGGCCAAACTACTTTCCTTTTTCAGTTGCCCGAAAGGAAAAGTGGCAAAAAAAGGCTCATATCTTATCCTAATTTATATCTTTACGACAAAACAGGGATTAATTTTAAAAATTATCTAACCTTATTAATTTTTAAATATGTTAGCAAGCGATAAACAAACCAGGAATATAGCGTTAGATGTAATACGAGGTATTGCTGTATTAATGGTAATGTTTTTTCACATAAAAGAACCTATTATCGCGCTTTCGCAAAGTTTTACTGATCAGGTATTCAATATATTTAAATCGGTGATTTTATTCTTGAAAGCCGGCGGCTGGATAGGGGTCGATTTCTTTTTTGTGTTAAGCGGTTTTTTAGTTTCGGGGCTTCTGTTTAAGGAATATAAGTTAACAAATACAATAAATCCCGTTAGGTTCCTGATCAGGCGGGGGTTTAAAATTTATCCTTTATTTTTTGCATTTCTGATAGCAACCTTACTGTTCGAAATAATTTCCCTTCATTTTAATTTACCTGTAGCTGTTGAGGCTAAACAAAAATATTACTGGTGGGGTTACATTCTTGATGCCATGTTTATTCATAACTATGCAAATGGACGATGGGGCCATTCCTGGTCATTGGATGTAGAGGAGCATTTTTATATATTACTTGTACTATATTTTGTTTACCTGATTAAAAGAAAACATTCAAGTAAAAAATCACTTTCGCCTGTCGAAAATAAACTAAACTATATAGTTGTTACCCGAACCTATATATTTTTAACTGTTGTAGGTATATTGGCCCGATTGATAGCTAATATTTATCATCCCGTTTTTAGGGCCCCTACCCATTATGCAGCCACGCATTTCAGACTTGATGCATTGTTTTTCGGAGTTTATTTAGCTTATTTATATCAGTTTTACCCAGAAAAACTCGTGTTTTTTAAAAAGTACAAGGTTTATCTGCTGATACTAAGTATCGGTTATCTCCTAACAAATTACGTATTTGACCGGCAGGTTAATAAGTGGATGTCGGTTATATCCCTTGGTGTTCACCCCTTATGTTTCGGCTCCATCCTAATGATTGCTTTAGAATCAAAAAGCAGGTTTTTCAGGAGCATATTTATGGCCACAATCGGAAAGCTTTCTTATGCAATATATTTATGGCATGTATTTGTAGGCAGTTACATACTGGTTTATTTCCCTATTGTTGCAACTAACAAATTATATTGGATTTATTACCTGTTGGGCTATTTTATCATTTCATTGGTGGCTGGTAAGCTATTTACGGCATGGCTTGAAGTTCCCTTTTTAAATATCAGGAACAAATATTTCCCGGCTAAAACCCCGGCTCCTGTTATTGCGAACAGTGTAACAAGTGAATCACCCGCGGCTTCGGTACCGGTTGTTTAACTACTGAGGTGTGTCGTAATCAGGCTAAACACCCAAAAAGATGGACGGGAGGTGAACACCACCGAAACTTAAACCTGTTTAACAAATAAAACAAGCACTATGGCATTCCCGCGTTAGGGATGGCAGCGGATACCGGCCCTGTGCCTAACGCCTGCAGCAGTATGAGCGTACAGCCCGGCCCAAAGGAAACGCCCAAATCCTTCCCTTTACACACTTTACAATTTGTGTAAATAAAGTGTATAATTGGTTTACAATTTATACCGTCAATTGCAACTTAGTTTAATTAAAATTAACTTGTACTTAATACTGATTATAAATAAACCTAATACTAATTTGTTGCATCATGGCTGATTCACGCAAAGAGATCCAGGACGACAATAATCATTGGGATAAGCTGTTCAAATTATGTGCATATGTAATTGGTTGCGTTATCGTTTACTGCTTTTTAATAACTTTTGTTCCGATACCGAAAGATAATATAGAAACGGCGAGGCAGGTATTGATATTTTTTATAGGCACCCTGGTGGGTTATTGTTTTAACTTGCTGAGTCCGGGAATAACTTCAAAAAAATCCGTGCCATCACAACTGAATGTTACAGGCGATAATACCAGCATAGGCGGTACCACCACTACTGATATTGACCTTACCTCAAACGATCCTAAAAAACCGGCTTAAAGGGCCAAAGACATGCAGAGGGAACAAACCCCTCCCTGCCATTGCGCTCATAACAGCAGCACCCCTGCCTTAGGGAGGGAATTTTGGAAAAACTTCCGGCCCCTCCCTCGCTGCTGCACCCGGCTCCAGAGGTATTCGGAAGAATAAATTTCTAAAAAAACTTGTCATTTCGATAAAGCGGAGTTGGCAAGGGCATAGGGGCGAAAGAGAAATCTTCTACATAATGCAAAGCTTTAATTGCAAGTCTCATAAGATTTTTCGCTATCGCTCAAGAGATAGTTTCTCCTCGTACCTTGTTCGAAATGACAGTCCTTTTATTTCTTCCGAACAACTACCCGCACCCGGCTCCACGGAACCCCGAACCTAAAACAAATTCCGTATCTTTGCCGCAAATGCAATTAACAGACTCCATAACACCAACCTGGGAAAAGGGCTATAACAATTATGGACCCTGGCTGCGCGATAAATATAAAGGGCAACGGGTGTTTAAAGTTATTGTTGACGGTGGCTTTACCTGCCCCAACCGCGATGGCTCCAAAGGCTATGGCGGCTGTACATATTGCAATGTTGATTCGTTTACACCATCAGTAAGCCGAAACGCACCTACCGTGCGTGAACAGGTGATACAGGGTATGGAACGCGCCCGCAAAGGCAACAAGGCCGATAAGTTCATTATTTATTTTCAACCTAATACCAATACCTACGCCCCGGCGCATTATTTAAAGATGATGTATGACGAGGCGCTGAGCTATGGCACCGAGGATATTGTGGGCCTGAGCATAGGTACCCGTCCGGATTGTATTGATATGGAAAAGATAGCCCTGCTCGAGAGCTATACCGACCGTTTTGATGTTGACCTGGAAATGGGTATGGAATCGATATATAACGATACCCTGGCGCAGATAAACCGTGGCTGCAACCATGAGGAACTGATAAAAGCCCTTAAACTGGTTGAAAATACCAAGCTTGATATTTGCGTGCATACTATATTTGGTTTCCCCTGGGAAACACATGATATGATGCTAAAATATGCCGACGAGATAAACCGTTTCCCGCAAATTAAGTTCGTTAAATTTCACCACCTGCACATTGTTGAGGGTTCGGTAATGGGTGTAAAATACAAACGCGAGCCTTTTAAGGTTTTCAGCATTGATGAATATGCCGATTTCCTGTGCGAACTGTTACCCCGTGTGCGCCCCGATATTGTGATCCAGCGCCTCTTCGGCCTGAGCGACAGGGAACTGCTGATAGCACCCAACTGGGGCCTCAAAAAATCAGAGATACAATATTATATAGACCAAAGGATACTGAGCCGGGGCGTAGTGCAGGGTAGCAGCCTCACCTAAACGGCGAAGCCCACATGAACGTCGTAAAAATAAATTAAGTGTGAATAATCCTCTCCAAAGGAGAGGACTTTACTATGCAGGTTCAGATTTTTCTTCTTTGATGAGTATTTATTAAGGATGTTCTTACTCCCTCTCCTTTGGAGAGGGCCGGGGTGAGGCTCTTTGGTATCAGTTTTGTAAACCCCTGGTTGAAAAATATTGGTGTAAATAGTTAAATTTATAGCTACTTTGTCACAACGAGCGCAACAAAATTACATTCCTGCCCTAACCGGTGTACGCGCATTGGCCGCTTACCTGGTGTTTATATCGCATTTTGCCTATGTTTTTGATGAAAGTTTTCCTCATATTATGCAACGCTTTTTTGGCGAGTTTCACATAGGGGTAAGCATTTTCTTCGTGCTATCGGGCTTTTTAATCACTTTTAGATATTATAATAATTTTCATGGTTTAAGTAAGGATTGGTTTTTGCAATACCTCAAAAACCGGGTAGCCCGCATTTACCCCATGTACTTTTTACTTACCGTAGCGGCCTTTGTTTATTACTTTATCACGAAGGATCAAACCATTACCAAAGGCTATGCGCACCCGGTTGCCTTAATGCTCATGAACATTACTTTTTTACGCGGTTTCTTTTACCAGTTTTGGGATACCGGCATAGCCCAGGGCTGGTCACTAACGGTAGAGGAATGTTTTTACTTTTCGGCACCCATCATATTTTTAATAGCCAAGCGCTTTAATAAATTTTATATACAGCCGGTTATTATTACCTGTGCGGGCATTTTGCTGTACTTTATATTCAGCCATGTAAACTGGTTTGGCTTTTTTGGCAATTTTACGTTTGTAATGTTGTTTACCTTTTTTGGGCGCTGTTTTGAGTTTTTTGTGGGGATGCAACTTGCCCGTTATGTACTTAAAAAAGGGTTTAAACGTACCAATAAAGTAAATTATACCTATACAGGCTTTGTACTGATATTTGTTTGTGTGTTTGTAATGGCATTGCAGCCTGTGCCCAAAGGCTGGAACGCCGGAGTGGAGAGTCCGGTGGGCCTCATTGTTAATAATTACTTTTTATGCATTGCGGTAGCGCTTTTCTTTTACGGCATACTTACCGAAACCACCTTATTTAAAAAATTCCTGGCATTGCCTTTTATTGAGCTGCTGGGCAAAAGCTCCTACATATTTTACCTGGTACACCTGGGCTGGATATATAACCTGCTGCATGCGCAGTTTGATAGCTTAAATGATCATGTTTTTGAATTGTATGATAAATGGGGAGTAGCGTGGCATTCGCCTTTTGAATACGATAGCCTGAACCTCTTGTATGCTTTTATAATATTAAATATCATCTCTGTAACCCTGTTTAAACTTATTGAGGAACCGGTTAATCATTATATCCGCAAATCGGGGTTTTTGATCAAATATAAACCAACGCATACCAAATCAATTGTTTAAAACAGTTTTAATTAAATAACAATTAAAGCGGAAGGCATAACCTTGTTAATATTAATTAGCTGTTTCATTACTGTAGGCATAGCAATTTCTATGCTGTAAAAAGCGTATAAGCATATCGTATACCCGCTCTTGGCCGCGGGAGGGCCAGTTACTTTTGTCGCCACAAAAGTAACCAAAAAGGCTGTCAGCAGAAATGCTTCTTTGTGCTCTTAGCCCTTACCCTGCAAATCAATCAGAACCACGGGCTGCTAAATTTTGCCCTGCTACGCACGCTCAATTCCATTGCTTCTGCAAAATTACTAATGCCCCCTCCAACCCACACGGCCACCAAGTTCTGCCTGCTTTCGCCCGAAGCTTATCTGCTGACATGGGAGTTGAATAATTAAAAGTAAAATCTTGGCAATCTCTTAATCCTATAAATCCTGGTTCAGACAGTAGCCGCACAAGCCATCATGTTCTGCCTGCTTTCACCCGAAGCTTATCTGCTGACGGGGAAGAAGGTTCTACTAATTCTTTTCAGGGAACGATTTTGATTTGCTTGCATGATATTATCTAAATTCTAAAGTTCAGAAAATTCCATATAGATAAATGCAGCTCGCTTTGGGTGAAAGCAGACAGAACATTGGTGGCCCTTGAGCGTGGTAAAGGGCATAGCTAATATTTGCTGAAGCGGTGGAATTGTGTGAACGCAGTGGGGCAACTTTTTGCAGCCCGTGGTTCTGCCTGATTTGCAGGGCGAAGGCCTTGTGCGGCAAAAAAGCCTAAAAAGAAAAAAGCATTTTTGTTACTTTTGTTGCGACAAAAGTAAAGGGTCCCCGCGGCCATAGCGGTATTGAACTATTATCCTTTATAAACCCCAAACATCCTTTCAATAGCCCTTTCGCGAAAGGCGAATATTTGTTTAACCTTATTGCCAACAAAAACGCTATTGCTTAATCGGCCTATTACACCATAAGGTATGGCATAGTGTAAAATATCGTTCATTATAACACCACCAGCTACCTCCTTAAAATGATGCTGGTGGTGCCATAGCGCGTAGGGTCCGAAGCGTTGCTCGTCAACAAAATATTGTTTTTCTACAACGTGGGTGATCTCGGTCATCCAGTCCATCTTTATACCCAACAGCGGCGCTATTTTGTAGGTAATGATCATGCCCGCGTACACTTTGGTGCTGGTGGTTTGGTCAGACGTTACCACGAAGCTCATGTCGGCCGGCGTAATTTTGGCCAGGTTCAATGGCGACGAGAAAAATTCCCATGCCTCATCTAAAGTAATGGGTATGGCCTGCTCTGTTTTTAATACGTATATTTTCACCAATTGCTGACAAACTGTAAGGACTAATTGTTTTAAGCAGCCAGCAATTTACCGCCTGGTAGTGCCCACAGGCAGGTCACGGCGCGACCACTCGCTCCAGGAGCCAACGTAAAGTTTTGCCCCGCTGATGCCCGCATACTCCATTCCTAAAAGGGTATGGCAAGCTGTAACGCCCGATCCGCAGTGTACAATAACGCCGGTGTGCGCTACCTGATCAATGGCATCGTCATAAAGCTTCCGTAAAGTTTCGGCAGGCAGATATTTGCCATCGGCATCAAGATTATATATATAAGGCAGGTTAAACGCCCCGGGGATATGGCCTGCTATCAGGTCTATTGGTTCTGTTTGGCCCTGGTAACGCGGGGTTTCACGCACATCAATTACAATGCGGTTCGCGTCATGCGCGGCAACTCCGGTCTCTTCAATATCTACTGTGCCTTTAAAGCCATCAGTAACAGGGTATGGGCTAACCGGGGCTGGTGTATAAACATCCGTACTCAATGGGATGCCAGCGTTTATAGCAGCCTGTAAACCACCATTTAATACCTGTACATTGGTATGGCCAATTGCCCGGAGCATCCACCAAAAACGGGCACCGCCAAACGCGCCTGCTTTATCATCATAAATAACAACATGGCTTTGGGGTGTAATGCCTAATTTGCCTAACAAGGCTGCAAAGTCCTCAACATCAGGCAAGGGGTGCCTTCCGCCTATGGATGCATCGGTAACCGAGGCTGCCAGATCTTTATCCAGATCAACAAACGCCGCGTTTTTTAAATGACCGTCAAGATAGCGTTGGTGGGTATTTTGCCCGGCACGGGCGTCGATAAGAATGGTGTTCGCGCCGGACAAAGCCGGATCGTTGATTTCAATTAGTGGCGACATAGCATATTCGATTTATAGAAAAATCAAATATAAATACACCGCGGGTGTTTTACACTTTTTACTGCACTATTTTATTGGCACAGTATGAACTTGCAAAAGCCTCGGGTTTGGCCTTAAATACAAAGCCCATGCTTAAAATATAACCCATAGCCTCATGCAGCGCCTGGTTTGATTTAAACATTGGGTTGGTATTAATATCGGCATGTACCTCCAGCTCCACATCGTACAAATCAAGCAGATCGCAAAGTTTGTAGGCAATATCAATTGATTTTTGAACCTCGCTCAGCATACGCTCCTTAATGCTCATTTTTTGCGATGTACGCTCCTGATGGATGAACATAAAAGCTCCCCGCTGCTCGCGCACGAAAACAATAACGGTAGCAAAATCAGTAACGGTGCCTTTTACTTGTGAGTCGGTGCCTATACATACTTTGAGTTTGTTACCGAGGGCGGCTTCGCGTTCAATTGCCTTTTCAACCTCTTCCATAATGGGTGATTGGATCACCTCTCCACTGAATTTTCTCCAGGTCATAAAAATTGTTTTAAGTAAATTTTAGCTGACCTTTTTTATCGGTCTATAAAAATAAGCGATAAGATTCCATATTAACGTAAACAAGATATGATTTATTTGTTAACATTTAACTGAATATTAACAAGTTGTGGAATTTGTGTGAACCCTGGCTTTATGCCAATAACCTCAATATACACAGAAAATCGTTGTTTAAACAATCTAAAGCATAAATCAATAGAATGATTTACTGTTTGAGGGGACGCAAACAGCAGTAATAAAAAAGTATTCTGAAAATTCTATAATTCCGAAAATTCTGATTCAGACAAAATATCAGGATCCCAACGCTGCCCTGATCCGGTTTTCGGCTTCAAGCACAAGTTCTTCAATCGGGGCATTACCTGGTTCAATGGGGCTAAGTACTTCCCAGGTTATAGGGGTAAAAGTATTTAGCGGATACATGCCATATTGTATCATTTTCCAGGAATCTTTAATGGCGATAGGTACCAGCAGGGCTTCGGGGCACTTTTTTAGTATGGTAGCAATACCACCTACCTGGAAACTTTTCACCTCGCCATTTTTGGAACGTGTGCCCTCAGGAAATATCACTGCCGACCATTGATTCTCTTTCATGCGGTTGGCCAGTTTTATAATTTCGGCAACGGATTGACGCGAGTCTTTACGGTCGATATTGGCGCCGCCGCCATATTTTAAATTATAAGAGATAGAGGGAATGCCTTTGGTCAATTCAACCTTCGAAATAAATTTAGCATGGTATTTACGCAGGTACCAGATGAGCGGCGGTATATCAAACAGGCTTTGATGGTTGGCCAAAAATATAATTGGGCGACCGACTGGCAGGTTTTGCTTATTGATAAAAGTAATCGTATTGCCCAGCAGGTAAGCGGTACTTAGCAAACACAGGTTTAAAACATCAACAGCCCTTTTATGTGCTGCATAGCCAAATAAGCGGAAACATACCCACTGTATAGGGTGAAAAATAAGAAGTGCTAAAAAAAATGCTGCAGTAGCAAGCGGGGACAAAATATAGCCTAAAAACTTTTTCATCGACCACCAAATTTATACTTTTTTAAGTAAACCCATTGTTTTTATAAACGGTTTTCTGACAAAAGCAATTGTACTTTAAGCACAGCTGCTACCGTTATAGAATCGGTGATGCTGCCGTCACAAACCATGCGGTACACTTCAGCAAAAGGTACTTTGTTAACTATTAGCTGCTCAGTATCTTCGGGTTCGGCTTCAAACTGGGCCAGACCGCGGGCCAGGTAAATAATGCTCAGTTCATCGCTTACCGAGTTGCTCAGGTGCATACGCTGTATTTCGGTCCATTGGGTGGCTTTAAGACCGGTTTCTTCCAGCAGCTCACGCTTAGCAGATTCCAGCGGATCGGTACCTTCTGGTGCGCCGCCCTCGGGCATTTCCCAGCTATATTGATTCAACGCAAAACGGTATTGCCCTACCAGGTAGGTGTTCATTTCATCATCAAGCGGTAAAACGCCAATGGCCATGTTTTTAAAATGCACCTTGCCATAAATACCCGGATTACCCGATGGATTGATAACCTGGTACTCGGTAACGTTTATCCAGGGGTTATTATAAATAGTTTTTTCGGAGGTGATTGTCCAGGGATTTTCTTCGGGGTGATGCATGGCGTTAAAAATAGTAAAAGCCCCTCTAAATCTCCCCTAAAGGGGAGACTTTTATATAAATAGCAAGCTATTTCAGAAAGCTCCCCCTTTAGGAGGCTGGGAGGCTCTTATTTAAAAAACGACAAATAAATCTGTTTCACCACATGGTACGCCGCGAATGAGAAAAACAGTATGGCAATACCGGTATTGATGAACCGTGTGCTCAGGGCAAACTTTTCTTGAATATACTTAGCGAATTTGGCATAAAGGAACAGGCACAGGAAAGCCCCCGCTGCAGAGCCGATACTGAATATCACCAGGGCAATCCTTCCGTCCAGTATCCATTCATGGGTGATGAGGTAAGTACCTGTTACCATCCAAAAGGGTACCTGCATAGGGTTTAAAAAACCAAGCAGTATACCGTATTTGATGCTGGCATGTTCAGAATAATGTGTTTCGGGTGGTTTTTTACGGTGTATCCAGGTAATAGTACCCAAAACACCAAACAGGATCACCATGATCCAGTCAATAATAACGGTCAGCCTTAACTCGCCGGATAACCACCTGGCGGCGTGCATAATAAAGTAGGTGAAAAAAAATTCAACGCATGAAAAAGCTATAATAAAACGTAAAGCTTCTTTTAAGCCACGGTTTATGGTGATCTGTATTAAAGTAAGATTAATATTTCCGGGTGGTATATAACCAATAAAATTTGCAATAAGCCCGATAAAAAAGGTTAGGAAAATCATCGGCGCAAAGATAAGTTGTAAATGTGCAAATTTCAAATGTGCAGATGATGGATGTGCAAATGTGCAGATATGTAGATGTGCAGATGGTGGATGTGAAGATTACAGATGTGCACATCAAAAAATCATCCGCACATCTACATATCTGCACATCTGGTTTAAATCTGCACATCAAGACAATCATTTGCACATCAAATAAATCATCTGCACATTTGCACATCTGAAATCTTCACATTGATTAACATGCCAACTGATAAAATAGTTTCCTTACTGCCATCCGCTACCGAAATAGTTTGTGCCCTGGGTCTTGAAGATAACCTGGTAGGCCGCTCACATGAGTGTGATTACCCCGCATCGGTAAAACAATTGCCGGTATGTACCGAAGCTAATTTTCCCGATAACCTGGGCAGTGCCGAAATTGATGTGCGGGTAAAAGAGATCCTGGCCGATGCCCTATCAGTGTATACGGTAAAGCGCGAACAGATAAAACAGCTTGCGCCCGATGTAGTGATCACCCAGGACCAGTGCGAGGTTTGCGCTGTTTCATTAGCCGATGTGGAATTGGCATTGGATGATTATCTGGATAAAAAGGCACGTATCGTTTCCTTACAGCCCAATAGCCTGGAAGATATTTTTGCTGATATCACCACTATTGCCACAGCGCTCAACGTGCCCGAAGCCGGTGCCGATCTGCTGGAACGCCTCATAGAACGGGTTGATATCATTAAACATAAATTAAAATTCAGCGAAAGCAGGCCAACCGTTGCCTGTATTGAATGGCTCGACCCGATGATGGTATCCGGTAACTGGGTTCCGGGACTGGTGAACATTGCGGGTGGTACACCTATATTAGTTGCGCAGGATGGCAAACATTCCCCTTATGTGCAATGGGAAGATATTCGCACACAAGACCCCGAGTTTATAGTAGTAATGCCCTGCGGTTTTTCCATAGAGCGCACCATGAAAGAAATTAACCTGCTGCTGGAGCTCCCCGGCTTTGCCGATATGAAGGCGGTAAAGAACAACCAGCTTTTTATAGTTGATGGCAACCAATATTTTAATCGCCCCGGTCCGCGTATCGTTGATTCTATCGAGATACTGGCCGAGATCATCCGCCCCAAACAATTCGCATTTGGTTATGAGGGTGAGGGATGGATCAGGTTTGGGGTGTAGAGCGGAGACGACTCACCCCGACATCGCTACGCTTGTCGCCCCTCTCTTCAGCTTCGCTGGAAAGAGGGTTAGGGAAACTTATGCACGCGTCATTGCTGTAAGGCACGAAGCAATTAGCCCCACCCAACCCTCCCCGGAAGGGAGGGCTTAAAAAACAAAAGTCTCAGGGGGCTTCCTCGCAATGACGCCTTTTTTACGCCCTCTTTCCGCCGAAGGCGAAGAGAGGGATGGCGAGCGCAGCGATGCCAGGGTGAGTCTACCCACTATAGGTGTTGGGAAGAAATAAAAAGAAAGCTTGGGCCTAGTGCGATTCCTTCCTTGGGGAAGGGGGAGGTAGGGGTTTATTGAACATTACAGGTTTAATCGCACGTATAAACCCCTCCCTGCCATTTCACAATCCACGGCACCCCTCCCAAGGGAGGGAATATATACTGCAATTACAATCTTCCGAACACCTATGGTCTACCCACTGACTAGTTCCCACTTATTAAAATTATTTAAAAAGTATAGTTGAAATTTTGAAAGGTTATTTATATTTACCTTTCAATTCATTATCAATCAATACTAAACTATGCGCAAAATTTTTACAACGATGCTGATCGCGGCATTTTTTATGAGCACTGCTTTTACAAATACTGATGAAATAAAGTTTAAAGTGGCCGATCTGCGTATGACCTGGCAGGTGGTTGATAATAATTATCAAAACAAAAACCGGGCGCTAACTGCGTTGGTGATCACCAATAGCGGGCATGATGTATTGCCTGCCGGCGGGTGGAAATTCTATTTCAATTCGGGCCGGGGTTTTACCGAAAACGCGGTGAGTGGCAATGCAAAAATAAACCAGGTAAACGGCGATCTGTACAGCATCACCCCAACCGATGGTTTTAAGGAACTGAAACCCGGTGCATCTACACGCATTGAATATATTAATGACGACCCGGTAGTAAATGCTACTGATGCCCCCGAAGGCATCTACATGGTTTGGGATGCGCAGCCCGACAAAGGATATTCCATAACATCATTCAACATTGAATCCTATAAACCCACTTACCAGGGCCTGGTAACCCCTGAAATTGTTTTTGACAGGAATAAAACTACTGTCGATATACCTGCCGATCAGTTATCCAAAGTTTTCCCTACACCATTGAGTTACAGCGAAACAAGCGGCAGCTTCAGTATAGATGATAAAACCGGTATTGTTGCTGATAATGATTTTACAAAAGAAGCCGGCTATATTAAAAAAGATCTTGCCGGCTTGTTGGGTAAACAGCTGGTAAATACGGCTAAACCAACCGGTGCAGTTATAAATTTAACTAAAGTGAGCAGCATTGCCCCTGAAGGATATGAGTTAAAAGTAACGCCAAAAAGCATTACTATTAATGCCTCAACCGCTACAGGTGCTTTTTATGGTATCCAATCATTAAAAACATTGATACCAGGCTCCGCACTCGCTAAAACACAAAAATCCATTCAAATACCTTGTGTTGATGTTAAGGACGAACCCCGCTTTGGCTACCGTGCTGTAATGCTTGATGTTGCCCGTAATTTTCAACCTAAAAAGCAGGTATTGAAACTCATTGAGGCCATGAGCATATATAAACTGAATGCCCTGCACCTGCACTTAACCGATGATGAGGGTTGGCGTTTAGAACTGCCGTCATTACCTGAACTCACTTCGGTTGGCGCCAAACGCGGCCATACGCTGGATAGCAAACACTTTTTACCGGCGTCACACGGCTCTGGTCCGGATGTGAATAATACAGTTGGAACCGGGTTTTATACCCGTGCCGATTATATTGAAATTTTAAGATATGCTACCGACCGCCATATTACTGTGATCCCCGAAATTGAAACGCCGGGACATGCCAGGGCACCCATCAAAGCGATGGACGCTCGGTATGAGCGCCTGATGGCCGAAGGTAAAAAGGCCGAAGCTGAAAAATATCTGCTGCGCGATCTGAATGATAAATCGGAATACCGCTCGGTGCAATACTGGAACGATAACGTGATCGATGTATCACTGCCATCAACCTATAATTTTGTAGAAACCGTGGTGAGCGATGTTGCCGGTATTTACAAAGAAGCCGGTGCGCCATTGCCAACCATCCACTTTGGCGGCGATGAAGTACCTCCGCATGTTTGGGAAAAATCACCGGCATATCTGGCTTTAAAAGCAAGTCACCCCGAAATACAAGACACCAACGACCTGTGGTATTATTTTTATGGCAGGGTGAATCAGATCTTAAAAGTCAAAGGCATCCGCCTTTCGGGGTGGGAAGAAATGGCCCTGCGCAAAACCACCCTTGACGGTAAACCGGCATACGTACCCAATCCTGATTTTACGAATGAACATTTACAGGCCGATGTTTGGAACAATGTTTTAGGTGGCGGACAGGAAGACCTGGCTTATCGTTTAGCTAATGCCGGTTACAAGGTAGTGCTTACCTGCGTCACCAATTTGTATTTTGATATGGCCAATTATAAGGCCTTTGATGAGCCGGGCTATTACTGGGGCGCTTTTTTGGGTATCGATAAATTTTACTCATTTATCCCTTATGATTATTTTAAAAATGCCGATGTTGATAAGAATGGCAATCCCATTAACCCATCATTATTTATAGGCAAACAACGCCTAACCGATTATGGCAAAAGCAATATAGTAGGCCTGCAGGGCGCGCTCTGGGCCGAAACAGTAAAAAGCACCGAACGCATGGATTACATGATATTTCCGCGTTTGCTTGCTTTGGCCGAGCGCGCCTGGGCAAAGGATCCGCAATGGGCTACTGAGCCTGACCGGGTTAAAGCACAACAGGAATACCAGCAGGCATGGTCGGGTTTCCTGAATGTGTTGGGTAAACGCGAGCTGCCCCGCTTAAGTTACTATGAGGGCGGCTTTAATTACCGTATCCCAAAACCAGGTATCAGCCTGCAGGATGGCAAATACCTGAGCAATGTGGAGTTCCCGGGTTTAACCATCCGCTACACCACCAACGGTAAAGACCCTGACGAAAAAAGCAAGCTATATACAAGCCCGGTAAATTATAATGGCGGCGTGATCAAATTTCGCGCCTTTGACACCAAGGGCCGCGGCGGCAACATAGCCGAAGGTGGAAGCAACAGTTTGAATCCCTGATCTGTTGCCGGAGGTGTGGTTCGGGTAGCTTAAAATCTAAAATACATGCAGTCGCTCGGCTCCTGCCGAGTGACTATTATTTCCCGGCGTCCCGCCGCCGTATCATGATCATTAATTAACTCGCAGGCCAGAGGCCTGGTAATGGTCGTCACTCGGCAGGAGCCGAGCGACTGCGGAATCTTTTTCTTTTTTATTCTCGCTTCAAATTCCCTCCCCACGGGAGGGGTGTGGTTGGCTTGTGCAGTAGCAGGGAGGGGTTTCTGTGCTCAATTAAACCTGCAATGTTCAATAAACCACTACCCTCCTTCCCCAAGAAGGAATCGCACAAGCCCGTACTTTTATTACCAGTAGCACACAAAAAATCCTAACAATCCCTTAATCCTAAAAATCCCGGTTCAGACAAAATCTAAAAAACAACCCCCATCCCTACGGTATAATTCCGCAGCGGCGATGGATTATAATAGCGGTTGCCAACGGCGTTAAGGTCATTACCCAGGCTGTATTTTTCGTTCAGGATATTATCAGCCCCAGCATAAATTTCCAGGTGCGTTTTACGGCCGATGGTTGGCTGCCAGCTTACTTTGGCCTGTAACAGGTTGTAATGCCCGGCATAAACGGTATTGCCATCATTAAGCGGGATCCTGGAAGTATAGTTATGCTGCGCGAACAACGAAATATCCTGCGGAAATTTCACCTGCAGACTGCTTATAAAAACCTGCTGCGGAACGCCCGTAAGATCATTGCCCGAGTAACTGGTAGTAGCATTGGCATAATCCCTGAACTTAAATTTACTAAACGTGAATGATTCATTAAACTGTAACCCACGTATAAAATGGGTACTGTTTTGGCGGATGAGCCAGTCGGTAAATGACAGTTCAACACCCGGTTGGTTTGTTCCGCCGGCATTAATGTAATGCTCGGTTTCATCGGCATTTACACGGCGCACAATAGCATTGCTAATGCGGTAGTAAAAGGCAGATACATCCAGGAACATGGTTTCGTCCTGGTTGCGCAGGCGAAAACCGGTTTCATAGTTCCATCCGTATTGTGCTTGCAGGGCTGTGTTCACCATATTATCAGTTGGTCTCACTTCGGCAGTAGTTGGGGTAGAGTAACCCCGGCTTACCGATGCCCGCCAAATAAAATCGTTGGTTACCTGGTAGCTCAGGGCCAGCCTCGGCATCAGCTGCGGGGTAAAGTTGCGGTTGGTAAACCCGGTTTGGTTAAGCGGATAAATGTTTTTAAAATCGTACTCGTACCAGTTAAGGCTCAGGGCGGCTTCCAGGTGCAGGCGCTTAAACATATCGGCTGAGTAACGGGCAAATATAAAATGCTGATTGCTGTGTATATCATCACTGGTTTGGGTGGTGTCCTTTACCCCCCTGTTATTGCCGTAATTGCTGATGCGTGAGTTGGTTTGCTGCCACTCCATCCCCAGGTTAACCTTCCAGTTGATGTTTTCATGAGGCAGTCCGGCCAGTTCAAAATAAGTTCTAAAACCGTAGGTGTTTTCGCTGCGCTGTTCAAAATTAGTAATGAACGGATTGGCAAAATCAACATGGTTGCCAAAAACAGCCAGTACGTTACGGATACGGTCGCTGAAATGGTATTCATTAACCAGGCCGCCTAAATACATGGTAGTGGTGATACCAATATGCTGTTGAATAGCTCCCGGAACAACAGGCGTAGGCTGCCTGGCCTGCCGCGGATTGGCAGCTAACTGGGCAAGGTTTAACCCGCCTGGAGTTTCATAAGCCAGATCAGAATACAAGCCCAGGAAACGCAGTTCGTTTTTGCCGCTATAGTTCCATTTATCAGCAACTTGCACATAGTTGCGGCTCATGTTGCTGTTTTGACGATAACCCTGATAAGCCTGGTAACTTTGGTTTATGCTCAGCAGATTTTTGCCGAACTGCTGTTGTATGTTTACCTTTTCATGAAAAAGACCGTACGAACCGGTGTTGATGCCAATTGACCTGTAACTGCTATCGGTATATTTGTTTGTGGGACTTAACAACATAACGCCGCCCGAGTTGGCGCCAAACAAACTGCCATCAGGGCCCTTTAAAATTTCAATACCGGGAACGCTGGCAATATCAATGGCATTTAAATAAGTATTGCCGCCGGCATCGGTAAGCGGGATCTCATCAAAATAGATCTTTACATCGCGCACCCCAAAAGGCGAACGCAGTAAACTACCCCTGATAGATAATCTGTAGCTCCCCGGCGAACGCTCCTCGGCCCTTACGCCCGGGACGGTATTCAGCGCGCTGACAAAGGAATTATCGGGCTGTAACTTTAGCTGCGCCGCACCTAATACGCTTACTGAAGCCGGTACACTTAAAACAGGTTCTTCGCTCAAATAACCTTTAACGGTAACAGTTTGCAAGTGCGTTACTGTATCTTTTTTTTCAGTTGGTCTTTTGATTTGGGCACCGGCGCTTATTGCGGCAGCAAAAATGAAAAATATGGTAGTATAAGTTTTTAGCATGGGCTGATTGGCAGAAAGCCAAAAGTATGTGTTTTGGCCCATAAAACTATATTGCAGGGTGTAAACAAATTGTGACTCGCCAGGGTCATCATTTTTTTCCGCCTGATCCTTATTTATTATGCATGCATAACATCTACCTCAAAACAATTACTAAATTTGTGTTGACCAATTATTGCCCGCATGGAAAGCATTGCCCCATATAAATCCCAATACAAGATCCGTTTTGTAACAGCCGCTTCATTGTTTGATGGGCACGATGCTACCATCAACATTATGCGCCGCATATTGCAAAGCAGCGGAGCCGAGGTGATACATTTGGGCCATAACCGCTCTGTTGATGAAGTGGTTAACTGCGCCATACAAGAGGATGTTCAGGGTATTGCCCTCACCAGCTACCAGGGCGGTCACCTCGAATACTTTAAATACATGCATGATCTGTTGGTCGAGCGCGGCGCAGGTCACATCAAGATATTTGGCGGCGGCGGCGGCGTGTTCCTCCCCCACGAAATTGAGGAGCTGCAGGCCTACGGCATCACCCGCATCTACTCGCCCGACGATGGCCGCACCATGGGTCTTCAGGGTATGATCAACGATATGCTGCAGCAGTGCGACTACCCCACCGTTACCAAACTCAACGGCGAGCTTAAACACCTGCCCGAAAAGGATGCAGGTGCTATTGCCCGGCTGATCACGATGGCGGAGAATAGCCTCACCCCAGCCCTCTCTAAAGAAGCGGACTTCATCATGTATGGTCACCCCCTCTCCTTTGGAGAGGATTTAGGTGAGGCCGTAGTTCTCGGCATTACCGGCACCGGAGGCTCGGGCAAGTCGTCACTGGTTGATGAAATTGTACGCCGTTTCCTGATGGCGACCGACAAAACGCTGGCTATTATCTCTGTCGATCCATCCAAACGTAAAACCGGCGGTGCCCTTTTAGGCGATAGGATAAGGATGAATGCCATTAACAACCCACGGGTATATATGCGCTCGCTGGCTACACGGCAGGCCAACCTGGCGCTATCCAAACATGTGCAGGAAAGTATCGACATCTGTAAAGCTGCCGGGTATGATCTTATCATTGTGGAAACATCGGGCATTGGCCAGTCAGACACCATGATCACCGACTATTGCGATGTTTCCCTCTATGTGATGACCCCGGAATTTGGCGCGGCCACCCAGCTCGAAAAGATAGACATGCTTGATTTTGCCGACCTGGTGGCCCTCAACAAATATGATAAACGTGGCGCCCTTGATGCCATCCGCGATGTGCGCAAACAATATAAACGCAACCACCAGCTTTTTACCGCCAAGGATGATGAACTGCCCGTATTTGGCACCATGGCCTCGCAATTTAATGATCCGGGCATGAACACCCTGTTCACCGCCATCATGAAAACCATCCAGACCAAAACCAGTGTGGATCTATTAGAGCGTGGTTCGGGGAGTGGGGAGCGTGTAGCTGGAATAGAACCGGGTGAGGAATCTGAAAAGATCTACATCATTCCACCCGACCGTAATCGCTACCTGGCCGAAATTGCAGAAAACAGTAAGGCCTACGATGATTGGGTAAACGAGCAATGCAAAATTGCCCAACAGTTATTTCAGGTAAAGGGAGTGATGGAGCTTTTAGCCCCACCCAAACCCTCCCCGGGAGGGAGGGCTTTTGAAAAACAGAGCGGACAAAAAGTCTCCCCTACCGGGGGAGATTTAGAGGGGGCTTTTTCACGCCTCGAATCCCAACTTCATCCCGAATGCAAACGCCTGCTCAAAGAATGGCCCGAAACAGTTAAGAAATACAAAGCTGAAAACTTTATTTATAAAGTACGTGATAAGGAGATCAAACTGCCGTTGTATTATACTTCGCTATCGCAATTGCAGATCCCTAAAATAGCGCTGCCACGATATGAGGCCTGGGGCGATGTGCTGCGCTGGCTGCTTACCGAGAATGTACCTGGCGAGTTCCCTTATGCCGCCGGTGTGTTCCCGTTAAAGCGTGAGGGCGAAGACCCTACCCGCATGTTTGCCGGCGAGGGCGGGCCCGAACGCACCAACAAACGATTTCATTATGTATCGCTGGGTCAGCCGGCGCACCGGTTATCGACCGCCTTTGATTCGGTTACCCTGTATGGTGAGGACCCGCATATCCGCCCTGATATTTATGGTAAAATAGGCAACTCGGGCGTAAGCATAGCCACACTTGATGATGCCAAAAAGCTATACTCAGGCTTCGATCTGTGCTCCGCATCCACCTCCGTATCCATGACCATCAAMGGTCCTGCTCCTATGCTGCTTGGCTTTTTCATGAACGCCGCAATTGATCAGCAATGCGAAAAATACATCACCGAGCATAAGTTGGAACATTTAGTGGAGGCGAAGTTTAAGGAATTGTATGATGGTAAGGGATTGGATAGACCTGCTTACAGAAGCCTCACCCCGGCCCTCTCCTTTGGAGAGGGAGTTAAAAATATGCGAGGCAAAGTCCTCTCCTTTGGAGAGGATTTAGGTGAGGCTTCTTTACCCGCCGGTAACAATGGCCTCGGCCTCATGCTCCTTGGCCTTACCGGCGATCAGGTACTCCCTGCCGATGTTTATGAAAAGATAAAGGCCTACGCCATATCCACCGTTCGCGGTACGGTACAGGCCGATATTTTAAAGGAGGACCAGGCGCAGAATACCTGTATTTTTTCGACCGAGTTTGCGCTGCGCATGATGGGCGATATGCAGCAGTATTTTATCCAGGAGAAAGTACGTAACTTTTATTCCGTATCCATATCCGGCTATCACATTGCCGAGGCCGGTGCCAATCCTATTACACAGCTTGCCTTTACGTTATCGAACGGGTTTACTTATGTGGAGTATTACCTGAGCCGGGGTATGCATATTGATGATTTCGCGCCCAACCTGTCATTCTTTTTCAGTAACGGTATTGATCCCGAATATTCGGTGATCGGTCGCGTGGCCCGTCGTATTTGGGCCAAGGCCATCAAAAATAAATACAAGGGGAATGATCGTTCGCAAAAGCTCAAGTATCACATCCAAACCAGCGGACGGTCACTACACGCGCAGGAGATCGATTTTAATGATATCCGCACCACATTGCAGGCGCTTTATGCCATTTATGATAACTGTAATTCACTCCATACTAATGCTTATGATGAGGCTATTACCACTCCTACCGAAGAATCTGTTCGCAGGGCGATGGCTATACAGCTTATCATTAACCGTGAACTTGGTCTCGCTAAAAACGAAAACCCCATACAGGGCGCTTTCATTATTGAGGAGCTAACTGACCTGGTAGAGCAAGCCGTACTTACTGAATTTAAAGCACTGAACGAGCGCGGCGGCGTACTGGGGGCGATGGAAACCATGTACCAGCGCGGCAAGATCCAGGAGGAATCACTGTACTATGAAACCCTGAAACATTCAGGCGAATACCCCATCATCGGCGTTAATACTTTTTTGAATAAAAAGGGCTCACCTACCATTATACCATCCGAGGTGATCCGCGCTACTGAGGAAGAGAAGCAATATCAGATCGAGACTTTGCACGCCTTTCAGCAACGCAACCAGGAGCATATACCCCAATTAATTAAAAACCTGCAACACGCAGCTATAGCTGGCCACAATATTTTTGAAAGCCTGATGGAAGCCTGTAAATATTGTTCCTTAGGGCAGATCAGCCATGCGCTGTATGAGGTTGGCGGGCAGTACAGGAGGAATATGTAAGCCCCCGGCCCCCTGAAGGGGGAGTTATTAAGCAAAGTAAAATATAACTACACTGCGCTCGTCTGTGACCTAACATGTACCAATGCAAGTAGTTGTAGATGTTAAATATTTCCTATATGCATCAATTTGGCTAAAGCCAAACTTGTTGATTTTTATCCGTTGGCTAAAGCCAACGGCAATGATAAATACAGTGAATAACAACATGGTTGAAAAAATTCATTGCCGTCTCATTTATGGAACGGTTTAAGAAATTGTTACCTGGCCTTAGCCAAATAAACCCTGTCTGTCCATCCTGCGCTCGTCTGTGACCACAGGTGTTGGGAAGACGAAAATTCCAAAAAAATTGTCATTTCGATAGAGCCCGGGCGGCAAGAGCAAGAGGGCGAAAGAGAAATCTTCTACGCAATGCAAAGCTTTAATTGCAGATTGTATAAGATTTCTCCTCGTTCCTCGTCGAAATGACAACGTTTTTATTTCTTCCCAACACCAGTGGTTTTAAACGAGCGCAAGGTTAAAATATAGCGCAGGAAACATAAATTTGCCACATGCAACCTCAACATCAGGAAGACCAAACTTTTACCAAACTAACTGCCGACCAAATAACCGGGCATAGTCGTACTTATGAAAACTGCAAATTCATCAACTGTGATATTGCCTATGCAAACCTTTATAGCGTTGTGTTTATTGATTGCGTGTTTGAGGGTTGCAACCTGTCATTAGCCGATGTAAGTAGCGCTGGTTTTCAAAATATCACCTTTAAACATTGTAAACTAAGCGGAGTAAATTTTAGTAAGGCCCTTGACTTTTTGTTCGAAGTGCATTTTGAAAGTTGCATCCTGGATAACGTCGTCTTCTATAAAAAGAAGAATAAAAAAGCAAAGTTCAGTGATTGCTCTATGGTGGAAACAGATTTGACCGAGTGCGATTTGACCGATGCTAAATTCATCAATTGCAACCTGAACCGGGCATTTTTTAGTCGCACCATATTAAAAGGCGCCGATTTGCGGAGCTCCTATAATTTCACTATTGATCCTGATGGGAATACTATAAAAAAGGCCATGTTCTCGCTGCACGGCTTGCCGGGATTGCTGAGTAAATACGATATCAGGATTGAATAATATTGTAACTATTATTTAGTTATATTTATTCTTCACAATAAACCTTATGCGAAAATTACTATTGCTTGTTGGATTGGTGTTTTTTATACTTAGCGCATCTGCACAGGATTATAAAACAGTTTGCAATAAAATTAATGACCTCAATACAGCCATCCTTAACGGATCTGTCAAACGATCTGACGCTGCTAAACAATTTAAGGCACTTATCAATCAGCTAAGACAAAACAGACATGTACCTGAAGCATTAGACGAGTGGGTGTTTCCGCTTCGTGGATATAACTATCATGCCATTGGGGGGAACGGCAGTGGTTATTCTGACAAAGGGTATCATTACCTTGATGGAAATAAACATGCAGCACATCCTGCCCATGACATATTTATTAACGATAAAAATCAGGATTGCATAGACGACCATACTCATAAAACTGTTGATGTTTTAGCTGTTGATTATGGCATAATAATAGCCTGCAGTAATTTGTGGGAGTCCAATAGTAGTTTACGCGGCGGAAAATATATCTGGATCTATGATGATTATGGTAACATCATTTATTATGCYCATAATCAGGCTATATTTGTTAAACCCGGTGATGAAGTAAAAGCCGGTCAAAAAATTGCTGAAGTAGGCCGTACCGGCTATAATGCTTTTAAAAAACGGTCGCCAACGCATTTACATTTTTCGGCATTCCATTTGGTTAATGATCTGCCGGTTCCTTATAACCCTTACTCCCCATTAAAAAAGGCTAAAACGTTATGAAAAGCTTTTTGCTGCTGATAGGAATGTTATGCTGGATCAATCCGGGTAAAACAGACAATGTATTGAGCCGGTTTAAAATCCCTGCTGGCTATCAGCGTAGCACGACCACGGTAGGAGGTTTTGGT
The DNA here is from genome assembly GCF_056401495.1 of Mucilaginibacter sp. P4_E8. Taxonomy (NCBI): domain Bacteria; kingdom Pseudomonadati; phylum Bacteroidota; class Sphingobacteriia; order Sphingobacteriales; family Sphingobacteriaceae; genus Mucilaginibacter; species Mucilaginibacter sp. P4_E8. The sequence goes on along the minus strand of NZ_JBFUJG010000005.1, from coordinate 128,303 downwards.
ACATGGCTTCGGGCTTTGCCACTTAAACCTGTGGGTACACCAGCCAAAACTTACAAAGGCGACATTGCCCGTACCGAACTGTACACAGCGGCTATTGTTGATATGAGCATTGGCAACCAGGATCTGCAGCAATGTGCCGATGCCGTAATGCGCCTGCGTGGTGAATACCTGTACCAGCAAAAAAACTATAAAGCTATATCCTTCAACTTCACCAGCGGTTTCCGTTGCGATTTTGTGCATTATGCCAATGGTTACCGCTACAAGAACGACAACTGGGTTTTAAAAGCAAAAAAAGATTACAGCTATCCCAGTTTTATGCGTTATATGAGCCTGGTGTTTAGCTATGCGGGTACATTATCGCTGCAAAAAGAATTAAAAAGCGTTCAAAACAGCAGTACCCTTAAAACCGGAGATATTTTTATACGGGGTGGCTCACCAGGACATTGCTTTATAGTGATGGATGTGATTGAAAACGCGCAGCATCATAAAAAGTTTCTGCTGGCGCAAAGCTTTATGCCGGCGCAAAACATCCAGATACTGCAATATGATAGTGATCCCTGGTTTAGTATGGATAAACGTAGCGATATTTTGTACGGCGAATTGATCAGCAAGAATTATTTAAAGCGGTTTGAGTAATAACCGCTATGGCTTTATACCGAATTTGTCATTCTGAGGAACGAAGAATCTGTTCGGCGATTAGCAAGTACGTGAATAGATTTTTCACTACGTTCAAGAGTTAGTTCTTCGTTCCTCAGAATGACAAAGCTTATATATTATCTTTTCTCCACCCTATCATAAAACCCGCCGAAGGAATTCACTTTTACGGCCTCTTCATTAAAAAAGTCGCCGGGGAAACCGAGTTCAATGGCGCTGGCATCGTTTAACCTTTTTAGCTGATCCTGGCTTAGGGTCACGTCGACTGTTTTCAGGTTATCCAGCAGCTGATCTACTTTGGTAGCACCAACTATCGGGATGCAGGAAAAACCCTGCTGACGGGTCCAGTTTAAAGCGACATGGCTTTCTGATACGCCCAGCTCTGCAGCAATATCAACAACGGTTTGTGTAATTTTTTTACTGCGTTCGTCCAGTCGTTTGCTTTCGGGTTTAATGCGGCCATGATCACCGCGCAGGTATTTTCCGGTCAACGCGCCTCCGGCTAATGGCGCCCAGGGCGTAACCGTCATCCCGAAATGTTTAGCCATCGGGATCAGCTCGCGCTCGGCGGTACGGGCCAGCAGGCTGTATTCCACTTGTAAGGCAATGAACTGACTCCAGCCCATCAGTTCGGCCAGGGTATTGCCTTTGGCTACCACCCAGGCCGGCGTATCACTTATGGCGGCATAGGTAACTTTGCCTTGTTTTATGAGGTCGTCAAGGGCACGCAGCACTTCATCAATCGGGGTAATATTATCCCAAATGTGCAGGTACAGCACATCAATAAAATCAGTTTTTAAACGTTTCAGGCTTTCCTCCACGCTGCGCATCATGTTTTTGCGATTATTGCCCGATGCGTTGGGATTGGTCATATTATCCTTTAACGTGTATTTGGTGGCCAGTACAAAGTAATCGCGGTCATGATTACCCATGTATTCGCCTATTATTTTTTCGCTGGTGCCCAGTTTATAAATATTAGCAGTATCTAAAAAGTTGCCCCCGGCATTGGCGTAGGCATCCATAATGGCAAAGCTGGTATCCTTATCGGCACCCCAGCCGGCTTCGGTACCAAAACCCATAGTGCCCAAACATAATTCTGAAACTTTAAGGCCCGAACGGCCCAGTAATTTGTAATTCATATAAGTAATGTTTTTGATGAACGCTTTTGAACAAGTCATTGCGAGGAAGCCCCCTCTAAATCTCCCCCAAAGGGGGAGACTTAAAAAAAATATTTTAAAGTCCTCTCCTTTGGAGAGGGTTGGGTGAGGCGCTACGCTCGCAATTGACATAGAATGATATAGCTTATATAGCAAACAATAACAAAATTGCTTTGTAATATTAAACATTGCAAATGTATTACCATGAAAATTATAACCCTGCATAGTGCTATCCACATAGATGAGTTATACAACCTGTTGCAGCAAAAGCTCAACCAGTTTTTTCATGAGCGCAGGCAAAGCAATATTAACTTTATTATTGAGCGCAAGGGCGATACTATTGAAATAAGTCAGCCGGAAATGTATGAAGGCTTTTTGTTCAGCATAGTGGTAAATGGCACCCAGTTGCAGATAACCCGGTCTGAGCATTACGTGAATGATGTAAATTCACTAACCATTGAGTCCATACTAAACCATCTGTTTAAAGATTTATCGGGTAGCAAGGGTACCGATTTGGTACAGGAAGGTTAAAAGAATTGAAATATAATTTTTAGCTTTAGCATAAAATCTACCTGTTATGCCTAAAAATTATTACCTGCTTATCCTGCTTTTATTTGCTGCTTTTACAACACATGCGCAAAAAACGGTTGATGCCAAAGGCGAACCTGTAATTATTAACCGCGACACCCTCTTTAAATTTTATACCGGGCAGGGTTTATTTGACGCGAAAGAACGGGCAGGAATAGTGACCAAACGCATAGAAGCCCTGGTTGAGCGTATTGACTTTAATCCTGACTCACTTACCTTAAAAAACGACACCTCAGTTTCCGTAATTTCCTACAACTCGCAAATTATACTGGCTGTAAATAATAAGGATGCCACATTCTCTGAACTAAACCGCCCGCAACTGGCAGCCAGTTACCTTGACATTTTGAAAAAAAAGCTGGGTAATTATTTTACCAGTAACAATAGCAAACAGGTTATTATTAATATACTGGAGGCCGTTGCTGTTATTGTGCTGCTTATTGCTTTAATATGGGCATTGAATAAGGGCACAAGATGGGCAAAACTAAAAATATTAAGAAGTTGGGAAAGCCGGATGGATAAACTGGCTGCACAGGGTGCACCGGTTATGTATGCCAAACGCCTGTTACCGCTCATTACAGGTTTGTTACGCATAGTTAGGTTTATACTCATTATTATACTGATTTACCTGGCATTACCTGTTTTGTTCTTCATTTTTCCGGCATCAAAACCTATTGCGGTGCAGCTATTGAGTTACGTGGTAAACCCGTTTAAAAAAATATTGCTGGCCTTACTGCATTATATACCCAACCTGCTTACCATTGCTGTTATTTATATAGTAACACGGTATATAGTAAAGCTGATAAAATTTATTGCCAACGAGATTGCGCAGGGAGCCATCACCATTAATAGCTTTTACCCTGAATGGGCTATGCCTACTTATAATATCATCCGGGTGCTGCTGTATGCCTTTATGTTTGTGGTGATATTCCCCTATCTGCCTGGTTCAGATTCAAAGATATTTCAGGGAGTTACGGTGTTTTTGGGGATCTTGTTTTCGTTGGGATCTTCATCGGCCATAGCAAATATGGTATCGGGTATTGTGCTTACTTATATGCGTCCCTATAAAATTGGCGACCGTATAAAGGTTGGCGAAGCTACGGGCGATGTGGTAGAAAAAAATCTACTGGTAACCCGTTTGCGTACTATTAAAAACGAAGATATTACCATACCTAATGCTACCATACTAAGCGGACATACCACTAACTACACCACCGTAGCCAAAACTATGGGCCTTATATTAAATACAACCGTTACCATTGGGTATGATGTGCCCTGGCAAACGGTGCATAACCTGCTCATTACCGCAGCCGAAGCTACCGATGGCGTATCATCAGAGCCCAAACCCTTTGTACTGCAAACAGCGCTTAATGATTTTAATGTGAGCTACCAGGTAAATGCCTATACCGCCTTATCAAACCAAATGGCAGGCGTTTATTCCAGGCTGCACCAAAACATACAGGACAAGTTTAACGAAGCCGGTGTCGAGATCATGTCGCCGCATTACACCGCATTGCGGGATGGCAACYACATACAAATACCGGAAAATTATGTACCTGAAGGATACACAAAACCTGGTTTTAAAGTGGAGGGGGAATAAACGAAAAGCTTTACTGGGATGTGCGGTTCCCTCACTTGAGAGTAATAGCCCATTATTGGACATACGACGAGAATTAAACGCGGTACCGACTCACCCCGACATCGCTGCGCTTGTCACCCCTCTCTACGCTCCGCGTAAAGAAGGGATTTCAACATTTTTTTCCTTTACCCTCTTTGCGGCGAAGCCGGGAGGGTCGACAAGCGGAGCGTCGTCGGGTGAGTCAACTGTGGACGGTGCTATTTCTCCTCAAAGTTTGATAGCTGTGTTGGCTTGTGCGATTCCCTCCCAACGGGAGGGTGTAGGGAGGGGTTTATGCGGCCTGCATCACGAATAAACCCCTCCCTGCCATTACACAAACCATGCGCCCCTCCCCAAGGAGGGAATTTAACCTACTAAATCTTGTCCTATCAGCATATACCCTGCGTATAAGATCTCTCCTCGTACCTCGTTCGAGATGACAGGTTTGTTATTTTCCCTAAAACAAAAAGAGGCGCATCATCTGCGCCTCTTTCCAATATTTTATGAGAATAACCTATCCGTTTATCCAGCTGAATTTGTACTCCAGCATTGGGTTTTTCATCCGCTCGGCAACACGCAGTAAGCGCGATGGCAGGTTCATGATATAATCACGCGCCTTTTCGCCGGCTTCATTCAGGTCGGTAGTACTTTCAATGTGCCAGTCTTCTATCAGTTCTTTCAGTATATCCACATAATCAATAGCGGTATAAATACCTAAGCGCTGGGCAGCATCGGTAAAATGGCCAAAGGTTTGACCAATTTTTAAACCTACCTCACGTAAAAAGTGAGCAGGCATAACAATTTTTTTACGCATCATATCCTCAAAGGCAATCATGGCCTCGCTCGGATCAACCTCAAATATCTTTTCGATAAAATACTTATAAGCTTTTGCATGACGTGCCTCATCACCTGCAATAACACCGCACATTTTTGACAGCAGGGTATCACCATCTTTTTTAGCCTGTGAAGCCACGCGCCTGTGCGATACATTGGTAGCCAGCTCCTGGAACGAAGTATATATAAAGTTACGGTAAGGATCGGTACCGGTACCTATATCAAAGCCGTCGGCTATCAGGTACTGGGTTGATACTTCCATCATGCGCATATTAACACGGCCCGACAGGTAAAGATATTTGTTAAGCAGATCGCCGTGACGGTTCTCTTCAGAGGTCCAGTGGCGGGTCCATTTCATCCAGCCGCCTTCTTCGTCTTTCGAAACACCTTCAACCATGGTAAGCCATGATTCATAGGTTGGCAGAGCCTCTTCGGTAATGGTATCGCCAATTAAAACGGCAATAAGGTCATAGCTTAAACCCTGCGCGCTTTCCCGCAGTTCTTTAATTTCGCTAAAAAAAGAGTCTCTTGTAGAATCAGGTAAAAAATCGGATGGCTGCCAGATGGTATCAACGGGCTTTAAATATTCAAACATTTTTTCAAGCATAAATGTTTCAATATGCACCATTACTTCCTGACGTTTTTCTTCAAAAAATTTCATAACAACTCTTTATCACACAAAGGTAATCAATTAAAGAATAATTACATTATTTCATTTTTACAGCATCGTATCTAAATAGCGCTTTTTATGCAATCAGGCAGGGTTTTGATAGCTGGCAGGAGGATCCCGGTAGCAAGAGTAACAAAATCATGTTATCGCGAGGTACGAAGCAATCGTGAACTGCGCAGGTAATGAACGTGTATTGTTAATCACAAACGAGACGCTTGCGGTAGCGGGGAAGAATTAAGGCAGCAGAAAAACAAAGACCACGTCATTGCGAGGAACGAAGCAATCACGAACTATGCAAATTTGTAAATGGAAAGTGAGAGGACTGCGGCAATAGAAAAACAAAAACCATGTCATTGCGAGGAACGAAGCAATCACGAACGTTGCAGTTTATAAGTCATAAGCATCCCACTTGCAGAAGAGAGTGCTTAATTTTTAGAAATCTTTAAGGTTCTTTTTAACCTCTGTTTTAGAACTATCAAATTGATTTTTTATTTCCCAAGACTTTAATTCTGGATTATTGAATCCATATTGAAAAGATTGGTCAGTAGTTTTTTCGCAATGATCATTATACCGTACCCACATAAATGAATAAGCATATATTCCTCCATTCTCCCAACTGCTTGTGTAGTCTCCACCATCTAATTCCCTTGTTATTCCAGTTATCTTGTACAAACAGGTGTATACCTTTTTCGTGAATTCAGATTTGGGTTTACCGTATTTGTCAGACATCGCAGATTCAATAGAAGCGGAACCTTTACACTTTAATTCAATCAATTTATTTCTAAAATACTTTAACCTAACATTTTCTATATGAATATCGGAAACTACATATTCTGTTAAAAAATATTCCTTGACCTCTGGATGAGTGCTAAGCGATACAATATCATACGTTTTCGAAGGATTATGATGTAATCTTAACAATTGAACTACCGGATTTTGTGATGCATAGAGTAAATTTTCTGAATCATCACAATCTCTGACGTATTTGGCTGCTTTGCTGGCATAGGTTAACAACACGGAAGTGTCCGTTCCAATTTTAAATATACCAACTCCCATAAATTTATTGGTATCTATCACCATAGGTAATGGTTTAGGCTTAACTTTTACCTTTATTTGAGCATTAACATGCAAAGCAAGTAAGAAAGGTGAGATTAGGATAATAATGAATTTCATAGTTGTGGGATGTTATTCAGAAACATAAGTATCAATCTATTTCAATTTGTGGTGGATAGGAAATCCGCTCATTATCGTAGTTTACCTCAAGATTTTGTTGATATATCTCATTTTCTTTATTTTTAAAAGAAACCCTTATAGTAAACGGAATGCCTTTATAATATTCACTAATTGGGTCTTGATTCGAAAGATTTAAATTATATCTAACAGAAGAGTCTTTGGGAATTGTAGATTCGAGAGCACCGGTGATATTTATAATTTTGACCCCCCCAACCTTTGCAGAAATAATCTGCACGTCCAAAGCAATAAAGCCGATGTTACTAATCTCTACAAAACCGTTATTGGAATTAAAGTAAATATCTCTTATTCTCAGCTCGGGCATTATAGAATTTCTATGGCTTTTTTCGTAGGTTAAAGCAAGCTTGGTAAGTGAATCAACTTGTGCCTGAATTTTTATTGTGTCTTTTCGGGTATCCCAAAGCGCATAGACTGTACCTCCAAATGCTAACGTTGAAACTACAGCTGTAATCCAATCAGTGGTGACGGTACATAAAATCATTTGATAAAGTTTGGAGCATAAATATAACCAAAAAACTAATCAGGCTCACTCTTTTTTCTCCCCTCCCTACTGGCGCAAGTATATCGTGTAAGAAACGACGTAATGGCTACTTGTGCATATCTTCGAACTGTTTAATAAAGCACAAGTAGCCTTACCATTGGCCTGCGCTACATACTTGCGCCAGAAAGAAAAGTAATATAAAGACTTACGAAGTTTTTAAACGGCGAAGCCCTCAACAAAACCATAAAAAAACAAATAGCCTTGAGTTAAGCTTCGTAAGTCTGACAAACTCCTGGGTATACTGATACTTGTGAATTGGTTATTCTGAAAATTCTTAAATTTTGAAAATTCTGATTCAGACATAAAATCACCTGGACATTAACTTGTTAACCAAGCCTACAGCAATATGAAGTTCGCGGCTGATCTGGCGCTGGCTGAGGCCTTTGGCAGAGAGTTCAACCACTTTTTGGGTTAATAATTCCTGCTTCAGCATGTTGCGGGTACGCAGGTGCAGGCATTCGTGGCTATTGCCCTCAAACTCAAACTGCAAAAAGTTTTGGGGCTTTGCAATGCGGCAAAGGCATACATTATCTTCGCCATATACCTGTGCGGTGCTGCGTTGTTTAATTTGTTTGAGGTAACGCAGGCGCTGGTCGGCGCTGCTTGTACCTATGGCAAAGGCGCTATCGGCCAGGTTGATCAGCAGTTTGCTGCCATGCAGGTCATCGGCCGAGAGTGCCGAGCCGGGGTTACGGCGTTTGGGTGTATGAGCCAGTACCAATATGGACAGGTGATGATCGGCTTTGAGCGCTTTGAGGTTTTTCATGAGGCTGAGGGCCACAGCAGCGTTTTCGGTACCGCCGCGCAGGCAGCTGATGTTATCAATAATAAGTACAGTGGCTTTAACTTGTTTAATCTTGTACTCGAGGCCGGCAATAATATATTCATCATAGTTGCTGTAGTTGCCCTCCATTTCGGCATCGGGATTAAACTGAGCGCGTAAAAAATGATCAGTAAAACTGTAATTGCCTTGCGGGTGCGTATAGCGTTGATAGAATTGCTTGGTGCTAAGTTCAAAATCGATATAAAGCACTTTGCTGGGTTTAACATCCAGGGCAAACTGCGCAATTGCTTTGCCATGAGCTATGCTGTTCCCGATTTGCACGGCCAGCACAGATTTACCAACTATAACAGGTATAGATGATGAAAGTGGTGACAGTGTTTTGTCAGTAAGGCTGTATATGTATTTACCTGATTATCAGATGTTTTTTAGTGTTCATGAGCGTTCACGGGTGTGCATATGAACACTTTCGGGAAAGTATAAGCACAAGCAAACGCATCACAAGTCAGCGCCTTGTGGTATCGGGGTCATTCTGTATTGTACAATTATTTACCCTACAAATAACTATTCTTAAATTTGTTTGTTTAGTTAAATAACTGTTTAGCAATTTATTAATATTAAATTTCACGTTATGGCTTATCTGAAAAACACATCGCTGGCAATCGTATGTTTACTTTGCACATCGTTTACATTCTTTCATCATGGCTGGGCTAATTATGATCAGACTAAAGTGCTCGATTATAAAACCATCATTGAGGAATCTGTTTATGAAAATCCGCATGCTATTGCAAAAGTGAAATACCAGGGCAAGTTATGGACAGTTTACCTGGCACCTGCAGGCCGCATGACAGACCGTGGCCTTTCTGCGGATATGATTAAAAAGGGTACCTCAGTAAGAATAGTTGGCTATCCACATAAAACCATACAAACCGAGATGCGCGCCGAACGGATATATGTTCAGGACAAAAAATTTGAGTTGCGTTAATTGTGGCTCCTTTTATAGCTCAGTTTCTAAGCTGGTTAGAAGCTTCATCCTGGGCGGTTGGCATCCGTCAATCGTTATGGTTATACCCGGCTTTGGAAATTGTACATATCGTAGGAATAGTCATTCTTGTTGGAGCAGCACTTATGTTTGATCTGCGCCTGTTGGGTTTTTCCAGAAATCTTTCGATAGTATTTTTGGCCCRCCATTTATTACCCTGGTCACGCCGGGGATTGTGGCTTATCATTCCTTCCGGGATTTTATTGTTCATTACAAACGCGCAAGCTCTGGGTGCCGATCCAACTTTCTGGCTCAAAATGATCTTATTAATTCTGGCCGCACTTAATGTGCTTGTGTTTCACAGGTTTATTTTCCGGAACCGTTCTGATTCGGAAGTTCCGAATATTTCCCCTTTGAATAAGATATCTGCAATTATTTCCATTATTGTTTGGGTGGCAATTATAGCCTGCGGGCGTTTACTGGCTTATTAGTACAGCATTACGGTGGCGGGAGCGGAGTGCGGAGATATATGAAGCGCTGGGATAACAATTGCCAATCCCAACTATTGTAGAGACGCATCACAGGCGTCTTTTTTATGAGCCGGGATTTCTCTTTATTGGCTATTAAATAAGCCCACAGGGATTCTGAAGATTATAATCCCCGTATATATTCCCTCCCCACGGGAGGGGTGAGGTGATTGTGCAGTGGCCGGGAGGGGTTTCTACACACGATACAAACTTGCAATGCTTATTAAACCCCTTCCTCCCCCTTCCCCAGGGAAGGAATCGCACTACCCCAGGCTTTCTTTTTATGCAGTGGTGACCGTGTTTTGCCAGTAGGGTTCGATATGTAAATATGTGATTACCAGGCGTTCATTGGTGTTCCTTCGCGTTCACGCATGTGCATATGAACACCCCCGGGAGGAAAGTTGATTGCACAAAAAAGCCCTTGACTGTTTCCAGCAAGGGCTTGATTTAAGATTGGGCACCGACCTACTCTCCCACGTTTTACCGCAGTACCATCGGCTCTGGCGGGCTTGACTTCTCTGTTCGGAATGGGAAGAGGTAGACACCGCCGATATAGGCACCTGAATATTTTTAATGTTTTCTGGTTCGTGGTTCGTGTTGCCTGGTTTCAGTTTTACCCTTAACCCGCAACCGGACACCCGATCCCGATAAACAATGACATATTATTGAAAGAAGCAGTTGAGTCAGAGAAAACAACAGTATTAGTTTTTGCAGTGAGTGTACCCAAAGGCACACTCACCATTATTACCTGCTATGAGAAAGCTTCGGGCAATTAGTATCACTTGGCTATGATGTCACCACCTTTATACCTATGACCTATCAACGTAGTAGTCTCCTACGACCCTCAATGGAAGTCTCATCTTGTGGCTAGTTTCGCACTTAGATGCTTTCAGCGCTTATCTATTCCCAACGTAGCTACTCTGCAATACAGCTGGCGCCATAACAGATTCACCAGAGGTTAGTCCAACCCGGTCCTCTCGTACTAAGGTCAGCCCCACTCAAACTTCCTGCGCCCACAACAGATAGGGACCGAACTGTCTCGCGACGTTCTGAACCCAGCTCGCGTGCCACTTTAATGAGCGAACAGCTCAACCCTTGGGACCTTCTCCAGCCCCAGGATGTGACGAGCCGACATCGAGGTGCCAAACCTCCCCGTCGATATGAGCTCTTGGGGGAGATCAGCCTGTTATCCCCAGCGTACCTTTTATCCTTTGAGCGATGGCCCTTCCATGCAGAACCACCGGATCACTATATCCGTCTTTCGACCCTGCTCGGCTTGTCTGCCTCACAGTCAAGCAAGCTTATGCTATTGCACTCCACGTACGGTTACCAAGCGTACTGAGCTTACCTTTGAAAGCCTCCGTTACCTTTTTGGAGGCGACCACCCCAGTCAAACTACCCGCCAAACAATGTCCCCCGCTATGCAGGGTTAGACACCAAATACAGAAAGGGTGGTATTTCAACGTTGACTAACTGACTCCTAGCGAAGCCAGATCACAGTCTCCCACCTATCCTACACATCCTGTATCCGATATCAATGTTAAGTTGTAGTGAAGGTGCATGGGGTCTTTCCGTCCCGTTGCGGGTAACCGGCGTCTTCACCGATACCACAATTTCACCGAGCTCATGGCTGAGACAGCGCCCAGATCGTTACACCATTCGTGCAGGTCGGAACTTACCCGACAAGGAATTTCGCTACCTTAGGACCGTTATAGTTACGGCCGCCGTTTACCGGGGCTTCGATTCAATGCTTCGCCTTGCGACTAACATCCCCTCTTAACCTTCCGGCACCGGGCAGGTGTCAGGCCTTATACGTCATCTTTCGATTTTGCAAAGCCATGTGTTTTTGTTAAACAGTCGCCTGGGCCTTTTCACTGCGGCTTCCATTGCTGAAAGCGCCCCTTCTCCCGAAGTTACAGGGCCATTTTGCCGAGTTCCTTAGCCATGATTCACTCGAGCACCTTAGGATTCTCTCCTCGACTACCTGTGTCGGTTTACGGTACGGGTTTTTATAACCTGAAGCTTAGCGGGTTTTCTTGGAAGTCTGATTACCTGAACTATCTCGTCCCCCGAAGGTTTCAAGTACTATCAGCTTTCAGCATGGTCTGCGTACTTAACTACAGTCCATATACCTACGGCCTTTAACGAACTATTCCGTCAGTTCGCGTCAGTGTCACTACTCCGTCACCGCATCGCAGTTATAAAAAGTACTGGAATATTAACCAGTTGTCCATCGGCTACGCCCTTCGGCTTCACCTTAGGCCCCGACTAACCCTGATCCGATTAGCGTTGATCAGGAAACCTTAGTCTTTCGGTGGGCGGGTTTCTCTCCCGCCTTATCGTTACTTATGCCTACATTTGCTTTTCTATTCCCTCCACAGTCGGTTGTCCCTCCTGCTTCGCCGGATAATAGAATGCTCCCCTACCAGATGCATTGCTGCAAATCCATAGCTTCGGTATACTGCTTGATGCCCGTTTATTATCCATGCCCGATCGCTCGACTAGTGAGCTGTTACGCACTCTTTAAATGAATGGCTGCTTCCAAGCCAACATCCTAGCTGTCTGTGCAATCGGACCTCGTTAGTTCAACTTAGCAGTAATTTGGGGACCTTAGCTGATGGTCTGGGTTCTTTCCCTCTCGGCCCTGGACCTTAGCACCCAGAGCCTCACTCCAGCGTATATTATTCAGCATTCGGAGTTTATCTGGATTTGGTAGGATTTGACTCCCCCGCACCCAATTAGTAGCTCTACCTCTGAATAACTCAACCGCCAGGCTGTTCCTAAAAACATTTCGGGGAGTACGAGCTATTTCCCAGTTTGATTAGCCTTTCACCCCTACCCACAAATCATCCGGAAACTTTTCAACGTTTATCGGTTCGGTCCTCCAGTACCTGTTACGGCACCTTCAACCTGTCCATGGGTAGATCACAAGGTTTCGCGTCTACCTCCCCTGACTATACGCCCTATTCAGACTCGCTTTCGCTTCGGATCCGTGTCTTAAACACTTAACCTTGCCAGGAAAGAGTAACTCGTAGGCTCATTATGCAAAAGGCACGCCGTCACGGAACAAGTCCGCTCCGACCGCTTGTAAGTACACGGTTTCAGGTTCTATTTCACTCCCCTGTTCGGGGTTCTTTTCACCTTTCCCTCACGGTACTGGTTCACTATCGGTCTCTCAGGAGTATTTAGCCTTACCGGATGGTGCCGGCAGATTCCCACAAGGCGTCTCCGACCTCGCGGTACTCAGGATCCCACTATCCTATCATTACTTACCCGTACGCAGCTCTCATGCTCTATGGCCGGGTTTCCCACCCCGTTCCGGTTCATTTTGATATTCATGTTGTGGTCCTACAACCCCTATTATGCCGTAACATAATAGGTTTGGGCTTCTTCCCTTTCGCTCGCCACTACTCAGGAAATCACTATTGTTTTCTCTTCCTCTGCTTACTTAGATGTTTCAGTTCAGCAGGTTCGCGCATTTATGCAATTAGTCTTCAACTAATTAGGTTTCCCCATTCGGAAATCCGCGGATCAATTCATATTTGCTGATCCCCGCGGCTTATCGCAGCTTATCACGTCCTTCATCGCCTCTGAGAGCCAAGGCATCCCCCGTGTACCCTTTCTTACTTTCTTCTACGCATACGCTTTTGCTCGTATGGTATGCTTTTTTGATCAGATTGCCGTGTTGTCCGTTACGTGTTGTCTGGTTCCGGTTGCCCGTTGCCTATAACATGTAATTTCTAACAGCCAACAACCGTCTCTATACTGTTGTCTTCTCTTTTTCAATTACTTCTTCCAATATGTCAAAGAACTTTACCCCATACTTAACAACGGTTAAGCAGCTTGCATGATATCCTATTTCCTTTCGGAAAACGGAGGGTGTGTGGAGAATAACGGATTCGAACCGTTGACCCCCTGCGTGCAAGGCAGGTGCTCTAGCCAGCTGAGCTAATCCCCCTTAAGATGTTTTCGTCATTATATCATCCGGTCATTATGTCATTGCTTTGCAGTTTTGACTTTTTCCTTTCGACTTTTAACTTACCTTTATAGTAGTCCCGAGCAGATTTGAACTGCTGACCCCTACATTATCAGTGTAGTGCTCTAACCAAGCTGAGCTACAGGACTTTTTGTTTAGTTTGCAGTTCTGAGTCTTAAGTTCTGAGTCTCAAGTCTTTTCTGACTCATGACCTCCGACTTTGGACTGCATCCTGCCAACCTGATCCTTCGCTCACCTTTCGGCTTCGCTCCACATAGATGGCTTCATCTTTTGGGTTTCCTTTTTTGTGTTTATAATAGATAGTAGAGCTACCAGACATCAATGCTGAAACTTTCGTCTCAGATCTCATATCTAACATCTCCTTATCTAATTTTTAAGAAATAATCATGTAGGTAACACTGTTATGTTACTTAAGGGAAACTGCTCCAGAAAGGAGGTATTCCAGCCACACCTTCCGGTACGGCTACCTTGTTACGACTTAGCCCCAGTTACCGACTTTACCCTAGGACGCTCCTTGCGGTTACGCACTTCAGGCACTTCCAGCTTCCATGGCTTGACGGGCGGTGTGTACAAGGCCCGGGAACGTATTCACCGCGTCATTGCTGATACGCGATTACTAGCGAATCCAACTTCACGGGGTCGAGTTGCAGACCCCGATCCGAACTGTGAACAGCTTTTGGAGATTGGCATCCTGTTGCCAGGTAGCTGCCCTCTGTACTGCCCATTGTAGCACGTGTGTAGCCCCGGACGTAAGGGCCATGATGACTTGACGTCGTCCCCTCCTTCCTCTCTATTTGCATAGGCAGTCTGTTTAGAGTCCCCACCTTGACGTGCTGGCAACTAAACATAGGGGTTGCGCTCGTTGCGGGACTTAACCCAACACCTCACGGCACGAGCTGACGACAGCCATGCAGCACCTAGTTTCGTGTCCCGAAGGACTTGAGCGTCTCTGCTCAATTCACTAACTTTCAAGCCCGGGTAAGGTTCCTCGCGTATCATCGAATTAAACCACATGCTCCTCCGCTTGTGCGGGCCCCCGTCAATTCCTTTGAGTTTCACCCTTGCGGGCGTACTCCCCAGGTGGAATACTTAACGCTTTCGCTTAGACGCTGACCGTATATCGCCAACATCGAGTATTCATCGTTTAGGGCGTGGACTACCAGGGTATCTAATCCTGTTTGATCCCCACGCTTTCGTGCCTCAGTGTCAATGACACCATAGTAAGCTGCCTTCGCAATTGGTGTTCTGTGACATATCTATGCATTTCACCGCTACTTGTCACATTCCGCCTACCTCTAGTGTATTCAAGTTCTTCAGTATCAAAGGCACTGCGATAGTTAAGCTACCGTCTTTCACCCCTGACTTAAAGAACCACCTACGCACCCTTTAAACCCAATAAATCCGGATAACGCTTGGATCCTCCGTATTACCGCGGCTGCTGGCACGGAGTTAGCCGATCCTTATTCTTACCGTACATTCAGCTCTTTACACGTAAAGAGGTTTATTCCGGTATAAAAGCAGTTTACAACCCGTAGGGCCGTCTTCCTGCACGCGGCATGGCTGGTTCAGGCTTGCGCCCATTGACCAATATTCCTTACTGCTGCCTCCCGTAGGAGTCTGGTCCGTGTCTCAGTACCAGTGTGGGGGGTCATCCTCTCAGATCCCCTAAACATCGTAGCCTTGGTAAGCCTTTACCTTACCAACTAGCTAATGTTCCGCATGCCCATCTTGTTCCTATAAATATTTGATCATTAACAGATGCCAGTCAATGATGTTATGCGGTCTTAATCTCTCTTTCGAGAGGCTATCCCCCTGAACAAGGTAGGTTACATACGTGTTACGCACCCGTGCGCCACTCTCATGGAAAGCAAGCTCTCCAATCCCGTCCGACTTGCATGTATTAGGCCTGCCGCTAGCGTTCATCCTGAGCCAGGATCAAACTCTCCATTGTAAAATGTTTTGTTTGTCACTGACCCTATTATTAATAATAGAATCTGTATATAATGTATCTTTATACAGTTTCTCTCGTTTTCTCATAACTTACGCTTCCTTCATTCCCCTTACGGTTCCTTCTGGTTGCGTTGTTACACTACATGATTTTCTATTTCTTAAAAGAACTTCTCAGCTTCCCTATCTCAGTTCCGCCTTATATGTTTTGCCGCATTTGCATTTGGCCTAACTTTTCATTTTTGTCCGCCGGAATCGCTCCGGCTTCTCTCTTTGTTTACTCACCAACCTGCGTCAGCTTTCTTCTCTTTGTTACTCGTTAACCTCGGTCAACTTTCTCTTTTTTATCTGGTTAAAATCGCTTTAACCTTTCCCGCTTTCTCTCTCAGCGTTTCCGCTTTTTTCCTTCCTTCGTTTCGGGAGTGCAAAGGTAAAAACCTTTTTCTTATTTCCAAAACTTATTTTTTTTTATTTTTCTAAGTCTCTTTCCCGCTTTTCAATCCCCTCTTTTCTTCCTTTCTTGCGGGTTGCAAAGATGCGAATCTTTTTGTTGTTTGTCAAGTGAAATTTTCACTTTTTTAAACTTTTTTTTATTCGCTAATTCTTCAAAAAACAACGCCCTTTTTCCTTGAGCGGCCACAAATGTACAGAGAAAACTACTTACGTACCAAGAGAAATTTGCAAATAATTAAAACAATTCTGCAACTACCTGAAAACTAACCCAAAATTCATCGGCAACAACCCTGTTTTGCTTATAAACATTAGCATTTACCTTATTTGTATATTTGAAAAGTATATGAGCAACTACACATTTCCCAAAAACTTCCTGGCTTCATTAAGCGCAGAAAACGGATTTGATGAGCAAAATTTTATAAATGCCCATCAGTTTTTAGATGCACCTACCTCTATAAGGTTAAATCCTTTTAAGCTTTCGGCCCTGAAAACAGATCAACAAGTGCCCTGGTGTGCCGATGGTTTTTATTTAAACACCCGTCCATCGTTCACTTTCGACCCGCTTTTTCATGCCGGATGTTATTATGTACAGGAAGCATCGTCTATGTTTATTGATCATATACTTAAACATATCAGGCAAAACAAGCAGCAACCGGTAAAAGTACTTGACCTTTGCGCAGCACCCGGCGGCAAAAGCACGCTCCTTAATTCAGCTATCGGGGCTGAAGATTTACTGGTGGCCAATGAAATTATTAAAACCCGGGTACCTGTATTAACTGATAACCTGAGCCGCTGGGGGCAATCAAACGTTATTGTAAGCAATAATGATCCAAAAGACATAGGCCGGCTGAAAAGCTTTTTTGATATTATTCTGGTTGACGCCCCCTGCTCGGGCTCGGGCATGTTCAGGAAAGATCCGCAGGCCATGAACGAATGGTCTGAGGCCAACGTAGAACTTTGCCACCAGCGACAGGAACGCATACTGGCAGACATACTGCCTGCCTTAAACCAGGATGGATACCTTATATATAGTACCTGCTCTTATTCGCACCAGGAAAACGAAGATATACTGGATTGGCTTTGCCTGGAGTTTGACCTGGAAAGCATACGTATACCTATATATAAGGAGTGGGGTATTGTTGAAACCGAATCGGCACAGCAAAAAGCGTGGGGATACCGTTTTTATCCGGGCCAGGTAAAGGGCGAGGGCTTATTTGCCGCCTGTCTTAAAAAGAGAGACAACACCGGCGAACTTGGCTCCTTTAAAAACAACATGCAACAAAAAATTAGCAGCAAGGAAATTGACCAGGTGAAAACCTACATCAACAATCCTGATAATTTTTATTATTTTAAAGTGAACGACGACTGGCTGGCCATTAACCGCGAACACAAGGAAAGCCTGAATATTTTACAGCGACATCTATACCTTAAAAAATCGGGAGTACGTGTAGGTAAGTTAATGGGAAAAGATCTGATACCCGATCATGAACTGGCTTTAAGTACTATTATTAATAAGGATGTTGTTTTACAAACCCCGCTTAACCATGACCAGGCTATACAATACCTGCGCCGCGACAACATCGACATAAACACTACAGAAAAGGGATGGAGCCTGATGACCTTTGAAGGTCATGCACTGGGTTGGGCCAAACTACTGCCTAATCGTATTAATAATTATTATCCAAAGGAGATCAGGATTATAAATCAGGCGCCAGCCCCCCAGCCCCCTGAAGGGGGAGCTTTTGATTAGCGTGGGGGAATTTTCTGAACTTTTGTCTGAACTATGATTTATGGGATTAAGGGATTACCCGGATTTTTTGTACTTGTAAAGTTAAAGGCCCTAATCATCCTTAAATCGGGGTTCAAAAAAAGAGACACATAATAATGTGTCTCTAAAATAATTTGCAAATCAAAAGTTCCCCCTTCAGGGGGTTAGGGGCTAATAACCTCCTACTGATAACAGCACCAGTGTACAGGCATATTCTGTTTCAATACCTTTTTCATTGGCCATACGACGCAGTTCGGAGTTTTCCGTTCCTGGATTAAATATGATACGCTTAGGATTGGTATCTAATATATAATTGTATAAGGATGGTTGGTTTTGCGGACCAACATATAAAGTTACCGTATCAATATCATGATGGATGGTTTCGGGCTTTTCGATGGGTACGCCTGCAACCTCTCCGGTTTTTATTCCCACATTTACTATGGTATGTCCTTTGCTCACCAAGCGGTTTGATGCCAGATAAGCGTATCTGCTGGTATCGGGCGTGGCACCTAATACCAATGTTTTTTTATCAGCCATTTATTATTCTGTTTAATAACGCAATCTGGGCCGAGTGATATATATGATGCTGTATCAGTCCGTTGATGAGCTCTTCATAAGTTACACCGGTTCCCAATTCGCGGTTCCTTTCGTCGTTAATAGCTTCACTCCATTGTTCCGGGGGAAAGTTTTGGATGACGCCCACCAAATTTACATTAACCAGTTTCAAATCATCAACATAATTCTGCCATTTTTGTTCCTCGGGGCTGCCGGTTTCGGGCCAGTCGCCGCTGATCGGCACTCCTGCGGTTAAGCCGTTCATCCTGTCCATCACTTCTTCTGTCCAGGCAATCATGTGTAAAACAATCTCAGCTATATTATGGACTGAACCGGGCGGCTTTTCATAGGCAGCTTCAAAGCTAATGCCTTCAACAATGTCATAAACCGGCGAACCATACCAGGGATCGCCCGATAATATGTTTTCTAACTGGTGCGAAAGTTCTTTTGAAATGCTCATGATAATATTTTTAAAGTAGCCAATGCGCAGTTAATACCATCTATAGCAGCAGAAATAATGCCACCCGCGTAACCCGCGCCTTCGCCACACGGAAACAAACCCTGAACCTGCGGGTGCTGCAGTGTTTCTTTATCGCGCGGAACTTTTACCGGCGACGATGTGCGCGATTCCACTCCTACTAATATAGCCTCATTTGTATAATAGCCCTTCATTTTTTTACCGAATGCAGGTAATGCTTTTTGTAACCGCCGATGGATCCATAAAGGTAATACTTCTTTAAGCTCGGTGCTTTTAGTGCCCGGCAGATAGGAGTTTACCGGCAGATCATTCGATAAGCGGCCTTCCACAAAATCAACCATACGCTGGCCCGGCGCTACAAGACTACCTCCGCCGGCTAAAAACGCGGCATGCTCTATCTGCTGCTGAAAATGAAGCATTTTAAACGGATCATTATCATCGCCTGCCACATCCTCCATATTAATCTGTACTACTGTGCCCGAGTTGGCAAAGGGATTATTCCGTTTTGACGGACTCCAGCCGTTCACCACAATTTCATTAGCCTCGGTTGCACAGGGGGCTATAATACCACCGGGGCACATACAAAAGGAGAACACTCCCCGGTCATCTACCTGCTCCACCAGGTTATAATAGGACGGCGGCAGATCGGGGCCGCGGTATTCACAGTGGTACTGCGCGCGGTCAATAATTTCCTGCGGATGCTCAATCCGTACCCCTAAGGCAAAGGGTTTAGCCTCGATCAATATATGCTGATGGTGCAGCATCTCAAAAACATCCCTTGCTGAGTGGCCGGTGGCTAATATCACCACATCTGATGTTAACTTTTCGCCACTTGCCAGTTTAACACCTTTTATTTTGCCAAACTCCACCAATAAGGCGGCAACTTTTGTATCAAACAATATTTCGCCGCCGGCATTCAATATGGTTTCGCGCATGGCGGTAATGATCTGTGGTAGTTTATTGGTGCCGATATGCGGGCGGGCATCAATCAATATATCCTCAGATGCGCCATGGGTTACAAACATTTTCAATACTTGGTTCACGTCGCCACGCTTGGTTGATCGGGTATATAATTTACCGTCGGAGTAAGTACCGGCACCGCCTTCGCCAAAGCAATAATTTGATTCGGGGTTAACAAGGCCCTGTTTATTGATGTTGGCCAGATCACGACGGCGTTGTTTTACATCCTTGCCCCGCTCAATAATAACCGGCTTTAATCCGGATTGGATACACTGAAGTGCAGCAAATATTCCCGCAGGCCCTGCACCCACAATAATAACCGGGCGGCCAAACTGTACATCGGGATAATTTATCGTAAATATTTCGGGCTGAAATGCCTGATCTAAAAATACCTGTACTTGCATCCGGTAAACCACCTTACGGCCGCGGGCGTCAATGGAACGCTTTAATACTTTTACTGCCGAAATATTTTGGGGCTGGATATTTAACGAAGCCGCGGCTAAACGTGTTATAACAACTTCGTCTTCCTGTTGCCCGGGAGGGCATACTATCTCTGTTTCTTTTATCATACTATATGCCGGGTTTTTATCCCGGATTTGTGCAAAGGTAGGAAACCCCCTTTAAATCTCCTCCAAAGGGGGAGACTTTTGAAAAATCACAACCAAAACATTCTTTAATCGAGTTGATATTTAAAGCCCTCCCCGAAGGGGGGATTGGGTCAAACTGTTCGCCAGTGCACAACAACCGTCCGCTATCGAACAGTTTCAAGTGACCTTTAAATTACAAACACCTAATTATCAGTAGATTATAACATGGCATCTATATTGGCATAGGGTCATTATAAAAATAACAACAACAAGATGAATATCGCCGAAGACCGCTTGATGACCATTTGGGAAGGATGTTTACAAAACGACCGCAAGCAACAGGAACAACTATACAGATTATTAGCACCAAAAATGCTGGCAGTTTGCATGCGCTATGCAACTGATAAAGACGAAGCGCAGGATATACTGCAGGAAGGTTTTATAAAAATGTTCAGGAACATGAACAATTACCGTGGCGATGGCAGCCTGGAAGGGTGGATTCGCCGCATTATGGTACATTGTGCAATTTCGCGCTATCGTAAATTAAAGCCAATGGTTTTGGTTGATGATTTTGCTGCCGAAAGCAGTATGCCTATGAGCAAATCATATAACGATAACGAGCTGGAAGCAAAAGATCTGATGAAACTGGTACAAAAACTACCTAAAACTTATCGTTCCGTATTTAATATGTATGCCATTGAAGGTTACTCGCACCAGGAAATTGGTTCATCATTGGGTATGTCTGAACTGTTATCGCGCACTACCCTGTACAGGGCTCGCAATATATTAAAAGATATGATCAGTCAGCTTACTATGCGTGAGCAACATTGTTTGGCAGGGTAAGCCTTACCCTGCCCCCTTTTTGTCCGAACAATGGTTCAGGCAAAAAAGAGATTACCTTAATTTTCAACAACCTATGCCAGTTCAAGCGCCCTCTGCTTGAACTTATCCTATTATAAACATCCTGCCTTAATTTCTAATAAATCATTAGTTTATACTAATTAATCTCCGGCTTTATTATTAATTAGGATCCTGATTGTTCTTTAATCGTAGAAATCATGGTTCAGACAAATGTTTTAATTATCTTTAGAGATGTGTATCTTGACATGTTGTCATAACAATTACTAATTGTAACAACGGTACGCGTTTTGTAATCTAAATGAAAACACATCTCAAAAAAGCATAATTAAATGAAAAAGCTATTATCAGTAATATTAATTATAACGGCGGCCATGTCATTAAGCTCATGCAGTTATAACAGCATGGTTAAAATGGACGAAAACGTAAAAACTAAATGGGCGGCCGTTCAAAGCCAGTATCAACGCCGCAGCGATCTGATACCTAATCTGGTAAATACAGTTAAGGGCGCTGCTAATTTCGAAAAAAGTACGCTTACCGCAGTTGTTGAAGCCCGTGCTAAAGCAACAGCCGTTCAGGTTGACCCTACCAAATTAACCCCAGAGTCAATCAAGGCTTTTCAGGCTGCACAGGGCGAACTAAGCTCGGCATTGGGCAGGTTGCTGGCAGTAACCGAAAATTATCCTAACTTAAAGACCAACGAAAACTTCCTGGGTTTGCAAGCTCAAATTGAAGGAACCGAAAACCGCATACAGGTATCCCGACAGGATTTTAATACTGCTGTACAGGAATTCAATACCAAGATCCGTTCGTTCCCGGCCAATATAACTGCTAAAATGTTTGGCTTTAGCGAAAAGGGCTACTTTACCGCCGAACCCGGATCTGACAAAGCGCCTAAAGTTCAATTTTAATTATCATTGATTTCACCGATTGTTGAGATGATTACGCTGATTATAATATAATCAGTGAGTATCAAAGCAATTACAGAAGCAATCGGTGTAATCTTTTAAAAATCAGTGAAATCATACCTATGGCAGTATTTAACGAAGAAGAGCAGCAGCGGATTCGCGGAGCCATTGAAGAGGCTGAGAACCGCAGTTCGGGCGAGATTCGCGTGTGTATTGAAAAAAAATGCAGCGAAGATGTACTTGACCGCGCGGCCAAATATTTTTTTCAGCTTAATATGCATAAAACTACACTGCGCCATGGCGTATTGATCTATGTAGCTACGGTAGACCGTAAGTTTGCTATTATAGGTGATGCAGGCATAAATCAGGTGGTTCCGGCTAATTTTTGGGATGACACCAAAGAAGAAATGCTGAAGCATTTTAAGTATGGCGACATTGTGGAGGGTATTGTTACCGGTTTAAAAATTGCCGGAGAGCAGCTGCAAAAATATTTTCCGCACGCACAGGATGATAACAATGAATTGCCAGATGATATCTCCTTTATGGATGGCAATTAATCTTTAAACTTATGTTCAAAAAAATCATATTGTTCTTTAGCCTGTTGCTTTGCACTTTTATAGCACTTGCGCAGGATTTTCCAGAGCGGTCAACCACGCTGGTTACAGATTATACCAATACCCTATCTGCCGACGATAAGCAGCGTTTGGAAAATAAACTGGTTGCTTTTAATGATTCTACCTCTACTCAAATTGCTGTGGTGATCCTTAAATCGGTAGGCAGTTATGACATTAATGCTTACGGAGTAGCATTATTACGTAAATGGGGAATTGGGCAAAAAGATAAAAACAATGGCATTTTAGTGTTGGTGGCCATGGGAGACCGTAAAATGTCTATCCAAACTGGTTATGGGGCCGAAGGTGCTTTGCCCGATATTATAACCCAGGAAATAATTCAGCGTGATATGAAACCCCACTTTAAGCAGGGCGATTATTATGGCGGTTTGGACGCCGCTACCAGCAACATCATAAAATACACCAAAGGCGAATATAAAGCCGAGAAAAAAGAACAAAAATCGGGCAAAAGCGGTGGCAGTGCACTTATATTAATTATTATTATAGTAGTTATCCTTATCGTCGTATTCCGTAATCGTGGTGGCGGCGGCGGTGGCCGGCAGATCATTGGCCGCAGAGGGGGCGCAAGTCCGTTCTGGTGGTTTTTAGCAGGCAGTTTGCTTGGCGGAAGCGGCAGAAGCAGCGGTTCTGATTGGGGCGGTTTCTCAGGAGGTGGCAACAGTGGCGGCGGCGGTTTTGGAGGCTTTGGCGGTGGCAGTGGCGGCGGCGGCGGATCAAGCGGCAGCTGGTAGTAAATTCAGACCCTAATTCCAAGCCCCATGTTTAAAGATTATATATTAAACGAGTTAGAAAAAATTACGCTCATGATGGCCCGCCTGGCGGGCCTTAAAGCAGAAGCCAAGCCTGACGAATTTATTAAGCTGGCAGATACCATGCTGCAGAATGAGTTTGATATTAAACTACAGGAACTGCTTGAACTAACTACCGATGAGTTTGAGCTCTTATTGGAAAAGCAAAACTATCACCCTGATAAGCTTGAGGCTCTGGCGCAGCTATTATACATGTATTACGAGCCATTTAACCCGAGTCCCGAAACCCTGTTGGCATTGCAAAAGGTGTTACTCATTTTTGACTGGTTAGAGCAAAAACACCACCGCTCATCGTTCGAAAACATCAATAAACGAAATTCCATCTATCAATTTCTACAAAACAACTATGTCTAAAGATCTCACCTGGAAATTACTTTCATCCCACTATATACATAAAGGCCCCTGGGCTACCCTCCGTGTCGATAAATGCGAAATGCCCAACGGTCGCATTGTTGATGATTACTACGTTTTAGAATACAGCAACTGGGTTAATGCAGTTGCTATAACCGAAGACAATAAAGTACTCATGGTTAAACAATATCGTCATGCCGCTGGAATCATATCACTGGAAATTCCTGGCGGGGTGATTGATGGGAATGAATCGCCGGTAGAAGGCCTGCGCCGCGAACTGCTGGAAGAAACCGGTTACCAGTTTGATGACTTTGAGTTGCTTTGCACCGTTTACGGCAATCCGTCTACGGCCAATAACCAAACTCTTACCTATCTGGCTAAAGGTGGCAAAAAAGTTCAGGAGCAAGCACTTGATGATCATGAGGAACTAATTGTTGAAGAATACACCATCCCCGAAGTAAAACAACTGCTGCTTGAAAATAAAGTGGTACAGGCCATGCATTGCGCCGGCTTGTTTTATGGTATGGTAAAGCTGGGGGTTTTGTAAGTATCATTACTCCGGGCAATTATCTTTACGGCGGGTATCAACTATATAAATGATCCTCCAGCCATCCTTAGTTTTCATCAGCTGGAAAACATCAACTCCGCAATGGCTGAATTTATCGTCTAAGTAAAATTTGTATGGCGCCCAAACGCTGGCCAGTGGGCCGTCAATTTTAATATCTTTAAAGGTTACCCGTTCGTCCCATACGCCTTTATGCGGTGTGCCTACCGCTTTTATAAAATCATCCGCGTTTTCGGTTTCAAGGGCTACCGGGCCATCCTTTTTATTGGCTACCCCCTGAAAGGCAATACCTTTAGCAAAAGTCGACCGCAGCAAAGTACTGTCGCCCTTGCGCATGGCGTCTAACATTTTGTTAACCGTTTGTTTTATGGCATCTTGGTCTGTTTGCTGAGCAAAGGCATTCATTGATAAGATTATGATGAGGTTTAAAAGGAGTATTTTTTTCATGTTAAGCTTAGTAAAAATTGGGAAACTAAATATATTCAAATTATATTCAACCGATAAACCTTATCAATGAAAAAGATCGCCTTTATATTATTACTATCCATACACACCTGTTTACCATCTGTAGCCCAGACTGCTTATGAGCCTCAATTATTAATATTAGCCCCTGGCGATCATAATTTTGACCCAAGTCTCCAAACAGAAATTGACGCAAAGAATGCAGAATTAACTAATATGGCTCTACAGGCTGAGGCATCATTGGCTGATCCAAAGGCTGGGAGTAATGTTCAACCTGAGAATATCAAACTGATGCAACAAAGTAGCATCAGCTTTCTTCAGCACATGGATATTTTCAAACAGGTTTCTTTTTTATCTCAACAATATCTCACCTATCGTTTTTATGAGCGGTTTACTAATTGCCTGGTTTTACTGAGAGACGAAAAGTCAAAAGACAATTTAATGGATTTGCAAAAGCTGGCCAAAGAACAGCAAACACCATATATACTAAACTTACCTAAAATTTCTTTTTATAAGCAAAATGGCCAAACTTGGTGCAGACTGCAACTACAATTATATGAATTGAAAGCCAACAAATTGCTTGTTGATAAGGAGTACCAGGGCAATTGGAACAACCCCGGATTTGAATTTTCTTGCGAACAGGGCTCTATTGGTTGCACGATAAATAACGCTATGGCAGCAGCCATGCCCGATGTGCTTTTTCAAATAGCATCACACAATGCTACTTTAATTAATGAAAAAGAGTTGGCAGAGAAAAGAGCGGCATTTATTGAAACAACTATTTACCCCCAAACTGTTGAGGCTGCTTTAATAAAAAAAGTAATCTCCATTACGGACAAGGAAATTAACCTGGCAGATCTGTATCAGTGTTTTTATAATAGCGACAGTTCAAAATTCGTTGCGTTTTTTATCAAAACTATTGACAAAAAAGATGCTAAAACCTTACTGGGTGATAAACAGGATCAGAATGTTAAAGTTATAACGTCAAAAAACATTCATGAGCCCGGTTATCTGGATCAAAAACCTCAAACTTACGCTTATATAGTTAAGGGAATATTATATGAGAACAAGTGGTACTATGCAAAATCAGAGGTAACCTACTTTGATGCTGCCAGCTTAAATGGAGGCAAAATTGACTATTTGAATAATTTACAGGAATGGGGCTTTTTTAAGGACAACACAGCCGAGCCGGGTCTGGAATTTTGGGAAGGTAAACTATTTGAAAAGATAACCGACAAGCGAAAAGACCCCAACTGGGAAAAATATAAGAATATGTGGGCCAGTGATGAGTTGGAAAACCGGGATTATATAGGCTTATATATACTGGTGGCTGACGAGCTAAAAAAAGAAAAGGAAACGGAGGATAACAGTTTTCGTGATGATGTGAAAAAAAAATATCTTTTCCCATTTTATGATAAGCAGGTTAAATTAAAACTTAACCACATCAAAAGATATACACTAAGCGACTACAACCTCATATATCCAAAGGATAAACATGTTGTGCTTAATCCCATATCAATTACAGATGAAAATGGCGGAATATCGGTAAGATATTTTGTGTTGCTGCCTAAAACCAATGAAATATATGAATGGCAATTGGTTAAACCTAATGCTTTAAAGAAAGGCGATTACACAGACAATGTTATTACTAAAACGTTAGGCACATTAACCAAATGGGGTTATTCAAACAATACCTTAGATGATGATACGTTTTGGAATAAAAAAGTACTCCTTAAGGATGGTAGCAGTTATAAATATTTAAAAAAGCTTCAGTAAACCGAGTTCCCCTTAACAGCCTCCCAAATCTTCACCGCCTCAACTGCCTCTTTCACATCATGTACCCTTAAAATATTAGCGCCCTTCATCAAACCTATGGTGTTTAAAACGGTGGTTCCATTCAACGCTTCGGCAGCAGTACCACCCAACAAACTGTAGATCATTTTTTTGCGGGATATACCCACCAACATAGGCAGCCTGAGTATATCAAACTCCTGCAGGCGATTCATGAGCGCATAGCCATGTTCGGGCTTCTTGGCAAAGCCAAAGCCGGGATCAATAATAACATCATGAACACCCAGTTGCTTTAGTTGCTGATATCGGGATACAAAATAATCAAGCACTTCTGTAAATACATCATCATACTGCGCCAGTTGATTCATATTTTGCGGGGCACCTTTCATATGCATTAAAATATAAGGAACCTTCAGTCGGGCTACGGTAGCAAACATATCCTCATCCAACTGCCCGCCGGATATATCATTAATAATATGCGCGCCGGCTTTGATGGCCGTTTCGGCAACTTGCGCGCGAAAGGTATCAATAGACTGTATTGCATCAGGAAAAGCGGATGCGATGGCCTCCACAACGGGCAGTAAGCGGTCGGTTTCTTCGGCAGTGGAAATATCAGTGGCACCGGGGCGGGATGAATAGGCCCCAATATCTAAAAAAGTGGCCCCTTCGGTCAGCATTTTTTCAGCTTGCTGCAGGGCTTCGTCAACGCCGGGTTTGCGGCTGCCGGCATAAAATGAGTCGGGAGTAATGTTAATGATCCCCATAACTTTTGGAGAAGATATGTCGATAAGTTTACCACCTGCATTTAGGGTAACCTTTTTATGAAAAAATGTATCTTTAGCCAAGTCAGTTTTAGTGTTGCAAAGTTTAAATGTTGTAAAGTTAAATTAACTTTGCAACATTGGCGCAGCCCAACATTTAAACGTTTAAACATTAAAACATTTCAGCATTTGGCTAACACATCCGCAGAATACGACGCAGTTATTAACATATGTAAGGGCCTTTTCATGAAAAAGACCCGCGATTACGGAACCGCCTGGCGCATATTGCGCCCGCAATCCATCACCGATCAGATATTTATTAAAGCCCAGCGTATACGTACACTTGAAGAAAAGAAGGTATCAAAAGTAGGTGAGGATATTACCGGCGAGTATATTGGGATAGTAAACTACTGCGTTATAGCCATGATGCAGTTGGATTGCACTTCAGATACCCCTGTAGAACTTGCACCCGATCATGTAGAAAGGTTATTTGATGAAAAGGTATTGGAGACTAAAGAGTTAATGTTTGCCAAAAACCATGACTATGGCGAAGCCTGGCGCGATATGCGCATCAGCTCATTAACCGACCTGATATTGATGAAGCTGCTGCGCGTTAAACAAATTGAGGATAACCTGGGCCTTACCGAAGCATCAGAAGGGGTAAAGGCCAATTACCAGGACATGCTGAACTACTCAGTATTCGCTTTAATTAAACTTGGAGTATAATAAACTAATAAATGAAAAACAGCCTCATTTGGTTTTGCAGGATAGCGGTTGGCCTGCTATTTATTTTTTCGGGCCTGATCAAGGCTAATGACCCATTGGGTTTTTCCTATAAGCTGGAAGAATATTTTGAGGTTTTCCACCTGATGTTTTTAAATGGCTTTGCCCTGAGTATTGCCATTTTGTTATGTGCTCTTGAAATGCTTTTGGGTTTTGCTTTACTTATGGGTGTACGTGCAGTAAAGGTTACCTGGGGATTATTGCTGCTCATTATCTTTTTTGGTTTCTTAACTTTTTACTCAGCCTTTTTTAAGGTGGTGCAAACCTGTGGTTGTTTTGGCGATGCCATTCCACTAACACCTTGGCAATCGTTCAGTAAGGACATGGTTTTACTGGTGTTGGTATTGGCATTGTTTATTAATCGCACAAAAATAAAACCTTTGTTTAAGCCTAAAACTGGCGATAAATGGCTGATCGGTGCCGCCATTGTATCCGTAGGGTTTGGTATTTATACGTATAACTTTATGCCTGTTATTGATTTTTTACCTTATAAAATAGGCGCCAATATATTGGATGAAATGAAAACGCCACCGGGCGCACCACTTGATGTATTTGAAGTTACCTATACCCTCAAAAACAAAAAGACAGGCGAAACCAAGATCATGAGCGATAAGGAATATCTTAAAACCAATATCTGGAAGGATGCCAACTGGGAAGTTGTAGGTAACCCGGAAAGCCGCCTGATCAAAAAAGGTTTTGAACCTAAAATACGCGACCTTTCCATACAGGACGGGCAGGGCAATGATTATACTAAAGAGTTACTCTCCAATCCTTTCTACAGCCTGGTCATCGTAGCCTACGATCTTGACAAAACCGATGGCGAAGCTATAAACCGCTTAAATGCGCTAGCCATAAACGCTACCGAAAACTATAACATACGCACTATATTGCTTACGTCAAACTCGGCACAAAGTGCAAATGCTTTTGCCAAAGCGCATAAAGTAATGAGCGAGATCTTTTATGCCGACGGCGTTCCGCTTAAAAGTATGGTGCGCGCTAATCCAGGAGTTTTATTGCTTAAAAACGGTACTATCATTAATAAATGGCATTATCACGCTATGCCTACTTATGATAAGCTGGTAAAACAATATTTTCAACAACAATAAGCGATGATCAGCTACCTCATCCGCAAATTATTTTACGGACTGGCGGTAATGCTGGGTGTGGTGCTGGTGGTTTTTTTTCTGTTTAATATTTTACCTGTCGATCCCGCCCGGATGACCCAGGGCCAGCGTGCCGATGTACAATCACTGCAGGCTGTGCGTAAGGAATTTGGTTTGGATAAACCCATCCCCATACAGTTTGCTTATTACCTGAATGATCTTTCGCCGGTAGGCATCCATTTAAATACTGCCGATGAGCAACAGCGGTATCATTACGCAAAGCTATTTGCAGTGAGCAATACCAAAGTAGTAGCACTGAAATGGCCTTACCTGCGCCGGTCATACCAGACCCGTAAAGATGTAGCAAGTTTGTTAATGGAGGTTATTCCCAATACATTGGTGCTGGCTACAACAGCTATGATATTTGCTATTATTATAGGAGTGTTTTTAGGCGTATTAAGCGCGGTAAATAAAGATACCTGGATGGATAAACTGGCCATTAGTTTTTCAACTTTAGGTATATCAGCGCCATCGTTTTTTGCGGGTATCATTATTGCCTGGATATTCGGCTTTGAGCTGAGCAAGTACACCGGCCTAAACATGTCGGGCAGTTTGTATAGTTATGATCCGTTCAAGGGCGAGGTAGTCAGCATCAGGAATTTGATATTACCCATGATCACTTTAGGCCTGCGACCGCTGGCTATTATTGTGCAACTTACCCGCAACGCCATGCTTGACGTTTTGGGTCAGGATTATATACGCACAGCAAAGGCAAAAGGCCTGGGCAACCGTACCATTATTTATCGCCATGCCCTTAAAAACGCACTGAACCCCGTGATCACAGCAATTGCCAACTGGTTCGCGTCGCTGCTGGCCGGGTCATTTTTTGTAGAATATATTTTTGGGTACAACGGCCTGGGCAAAGCAACGGTTGATGCCTTAGAGATGTCGGACTTCCCCGTAGTTATGGGCTCCATCCTTTTCATCGCTTTTATTTTTGTGGTGATCAGTATTTTGGTTGATATTATTTATGTTTGGATAGATCCGCGGGTAAAATTAAGTTGATATTATTATGAAGTATTTTTTAGTCGGTTTTATGGGCTGTGGCAAAACCACCTGGAGCCGCAAACTGGCTGCCAAATTAGGCTATGAATTTATTGATCTTGACCATGTACTTGAAGACAAGGCTGGCATGAGCATAGCGGAATATTTTTCGAGTTTTGGTGAAGATGCATTCCGGCAGTTAGAATCGGAAGTATTGAAACAGACTGAATATGCCGAAAATGTGGTTGTATCAACCGGGGGTGGCTTGCCTTGTTTTTTTGACAATATGAATTGGATGAATACCAACGGCAAAACCCTGTATATAAAACTATCGCCCAAAACCCTTGCCGACAGGCTCGAAAATAGCAAAACCGTACGCCCGGTATTACAGGGCAAACAAGGCGATGAGCTGGTTGAATTTATTACCGGTAAACTTGTCGAGCGCGAAGGCTATTACTTACAGGCCAGCCATATTGTTGAAGGGATTGATATGTCGGTTGAGAAACTGGAGGAAGCTTTGAGAATCACGGCCATTTAGCGTAATATTTATCTAACCTTTACAATTGCGAGGTACGAAGCAATCTCTATGCTGTACAGAGCTAAGACAAACTTGCATGATGACCTGCCTATGTAGAGATTGCTTCGTACCTCGCAATGACGTCTTTCTATTTTTTCCCTAACCTACCTCAAATAAACCGCATCTTCTTCACCGGGCTCATCAAGCACCACATCCACATGTTCTTTTATTACTGTTGAAAGCGCCACGCCGGTAAAATCAGTAGTGATAGGAAAACTTTTATGGTTACGGTCAACGAGTACAGCTGTACGTAGTTTTTTTAGAGGAACATCCAGAAACACCCCAAAGCCATAGGCCAGACTTTTGCCGCTGTTCAGCACATCATCAACCAATATCACTACCTTGTTGTTGCAATCCTGCACATCAAAATTAATTTTGGCCTGTAAAGTGCTGCTTTGTTTTTCCAGTTCAATGGTCAGTAGAGTGCTTGTAAAAGGGGCAATACCATCCAGAACGGTTTTGATTCTTTCGGCAATGTGATTACCGCGGGGTAATATGCCGGCTATCAGTATTTCCTGTTCGTCAAAGTTATCTTCCAGTATCTGGTAAGCAATACGGTCTATCTTTTGTTGTATCTGCTGCTGGTTTAATATCAGGAGTTTCTTTTCGGACATGTGTTTGTTTTTGTTGAAATGTTGTAATGTTCGAACGTTGTAATGTTTATAAGTATCAACTTTGTAAATATACACCTTAACCTTTCAACTTTACAACATTGAAACCTTGCAACAATCATTTAGCATACGGAACATATACAAAATTTGCACCCTCGGGTACTACTACAAAAACGCACATAAAATCGTTCGGATTTTTGTAGCTACTGATAAAGCGTTCCTTCAGTTCGGGTTTTATTACTCCACGCTCAGTAAATTCCTCGAGAGTTGAAGCGTGTATACTCCATTCAGAATTAAGGTCATTCCTGTCCAGTATCACCTCACCCAGCTTCAGTTCATGCTGATGGGCTATAAAAATAGGATATGACGAAAGACCTTCCACCATGATCTCGACAGCTACCTCATGAATAGAGTCTTTAAAAATTTTAAGATCACGCTCCAAACTTAGCAGCGGACTTTCCGGTGCAGGTTTTTGGCTTTCGTTACCTTCGTTTAGCAGGTCTTCGGGTTGCATATTATTGACCGTTGATTTATTTAGATTACGTTGATTTCGTTGATACTTCTTTTGTCCAAACCTTGATTCGCAGGATTAAAGGATTTCCTTGATTTTTCTCTTTTG
This sequence comes from Mucilaginibacter sp. P4_E8, assembly GCF_056401495.1. NCBI lineage: Bacteria > Pseudomonadati > Bacteroidota > Sphingobacteriia > Sphingobacteriales > Sphingobacteriaceae > Mucilaginibacter > Mucilaginibacter sp. P4_E8. Next base: position 96,084 of record NZ_JBFUJG010000005.1, on the reverse strand, counting down.
TTTTACTCTTTTATCTTATCGTCCTTATTCCTTTGTCCTACTATCCTTGCTCCGTCAGTCCTTGACCCCTCAAAACCAATAGCACAACATTTTCTACGTGCTGGGTGTGGGGGAACATATCAACGGGTTGTATTTTTACTGTATCGTATTTTTCTTTTAGTACCAGCAGATCCCGGGCCTGGGTGGCGGCGTTGCAGCTTACGTAAACAATTTTTTCAGCTTCAATTTCCATCAGGCGGTTCACTACATCCGGGTGCATACCAGCGCGGGGCGGATCGGTAATAATTACATCCGGTTTGCCGTGCTCGGCTACAAAATCGGCTACCAGCACATCTTTCATATCACCGGCATAAAATTTTGTGTTAGTGATGTTGTTAATAGCCGAATTCACTTTGGCATCCTCAATGGCGGTAGGCACGTATTCTACACCAACAACCTCTTTTACATGACCGGCAATAAAATTGGCAATAGTTCCGGCACCGGTGTACAGGTCATAAACCAGTTCGTCGCCTTTAAAGCCTGCAAAATCGCGTGCTATTTCATAGAGGCGCAGGGCCTGTATACTATTGGTTTGATAAAATGATTTTGGCCCAATACGGAATTTGATACCGTTCATTTCTTCATGAATATACTCAGGGCCTTTAAAAGCTACTACATCCTGGTCAAAAATGGTGTCGTTCTTTTTTTGGTTGGTGATGTATAATAATGAGGTGATCTCCGGGAAACCGGCATCAATAAAGTTCATCAGTTTATCCACTTCCTCTTCGCTTACATAAGCAAATACCACGATCACCATAATTTCGCCGGTTGATGAAGTACGTACTATCAGGTTACGCAACGCGCCTTCATGATTACGTAGGTTATAAAAAGAATAACCCTGCTCAATCACAAAATCGCGGATGCTGTTACGCAGCTCATTTGATGGTTCGGCCTGCAGGTAGCAGTGCTTTACATCTAATATTTTATCAAAACGGCCGGGAATATGAAAACCTAATGCATTCATGTTCAAGGTTTCGTCTTCCCTGTTCTCGCCATCATACAACCAGCGTTTGTCGCTAAAAGTATACTCCAGTTTATTACGGTAATAACGGTCGGCAGGCGAGGGAACAATATCCATCATGCCGTCCACATCAATTTTGGCAATGCGACCCAGGGCATCAGCAACAGATTTTTGCTTAAATTTTAGCTGCCCTTTGTAATCCATGTGCTGCCATTTACAGCCGCCGCAAGTACCAAAATGCTCGCAAAATGGTTCAACGCGATATTCAGACGGTTGCTTAAGCGCGATGATCTTTCCTTCGCCAAAATTCTTTTTGCTTTTATAAACCTGCACATCGGCAACATCGCCGGGAATGGCTTTATCAACAAAAAGCACAAAATCGTCGGTTTTACCTACGCCCTTACCTTCTTCGGCAATATCAATGATCCGAACATCCTCAAAAAACTTCTGTTTAGCAACTTTATTCATCAGGCTGCAAAGTTAACCGTATTTATTTAATCCTGAAACGGTGAGAAAGAAGTAAGAAACAAGCGTTAAAGAGACAGAAAATAAGAAGCGGTAAATACTGAAAGGAACGGGCAAAGGGATACCCTGTCGCTTAATAAGCGAACTATGATAAGGTTATAAACGACCAACTAAGCAAACAGGCTCATTATATAAGATACAAAATCATCTGTATCCATATCGGCTATGTCAAATTGCTCATCAATCAGATCTGAAAATTCTGTTAGTTCGCGGCTCATGATATAAAAATTTACTATGCTAACATAGTAATTATTATACTAAAAACCAAATTGGTATACAGTATTTTTTAAATTAGGGTGAAGCTTAATCGCCTCACCCTAAGAATTTAGTGTTTATCCCAATTTATTTTGCGGGAAAAGTACATTAATACAGCTACTATGATAAACAAAGCGATACTACCTATCATTAATGCAAGGTCTTCTAACTGAATGATCACGAAAATGAACACATAAAACACCGATAGGATAAAGGCAAACAACAAGGCCGCCATCTTATTTTTTAACAATGATGCTATAAACACGGCAACAAGTGCAACGGTTGATACTGAAGCTACCAGGTAAGCCCAGTTATAGCCTATCTGCTCTGAAAAGGAAAGCAACAGCGAATAATAAATGATCATAGCCGCGCCAACCAGTACATAGTTAAATATATGGATCCTTTGCTTGCGGATCACCTCGGTTAAAAACAGGGAGATGAATGTAAGCATGATGATCAATAATGAATACTTGCTGGTACGCATGGTTTTTTGGTACTGATCAACAGGCAGGCGCAGTTTTATGCCAAACACAGCATCGCCCAGCTTTTTATCATTACTGAGCAGGGTATCATTATTTACCCACTGCTGCGGAAACGGCCGGTTATAATACAACATGCGCCAACGGGCGATAAAGCCTTTGCTGTCAACTTTACGTTCATCGGGTAAATAACGGCCGTCAAAGCTCGGGCTGCTCCAGGTACCGATGGCTTCTACATCTGTAGTTTTACCTAAATGTAAAAAGCTTAGTGCCTGGCTACCTTTTAAATCAAGCGAGTATTCAAATGGAACTTCGCCATTTTGTATGCTTGAAATATCAATACTGGTTTGCAAGCCGCTGCCAAATAATGATGTATTATCAAATATAGGCTCAGCCGTTAAGGTTTGCCCGCCGGCTTTTATAACCGGGTTATTCTTTAACCCTTTCAAATCACTTATACTAAAAGTGATATGGGCTTTATTCAGCAAAAGCTGATCAGGAGTTAAGGAAAGACTGTTCAGATCGGCCTTTGAAAAATTACCTGATACTTTTACAATGGAGTTATAAACAGCTACATCAAATATGCCCCGGTGCAAGATCTGTGTGGTGAGCGCGGCTTTAATATGTAGATTATTGGGCAGAATGTACAGGTTCTCCATTACCTCCCGGGTACTTTCTTTTTGTAATGCATCCACAAATTTAACCTGCTTTTTGTAGGGGATAATAAGCACCGGGCCTTTTATTACCTGGCTGCCCGACCATTTATCGGATACATCCTTCATCATATCATCCTGCCGGTTTGCCCGCTCGGTGATCAGGTTTTGGACCAATGATGATGGGATAAGCAGCACAATGATCAATGCTCCGATAAAAATTAATTTAATGGTTACCGACTCCTTGAGCCAATCCATCAGTCCGCGTTTTTGAGGTTCTTCTTCAGTCATGTTTTGTGATAATTAAAAGTACTTTGTATTTAAAAGTTTAAGATCAAAATAAAAGGCTTATGAAAGCCGCTCTGAGAATTAACAATTGCAAAAGTACTTTGTTATTCAAAGTAAATTAAAATAATCTACCAATCCAAATATTTTACTCACAAAGTTCCATATCTTTATAAATGACCACTCAGGAACAAATATATAATTGGTTAGTAATGGGACTTCAGCAATCGCCGGTAAGATTTTCGGAAGTATTTTATTACGACAAACGCGATAACCAGTTCTTTTCCATTTTAATGACCGATTATTTTTTATTTGAGAAAAATGGGGATTTAGCAAAAGAAGCAAGCTCTTCCTACTCAGAAAACACTTTAAAATTACTTACAGACAGAATAAGAAGAATTAATATTGACAGTAGTGTGATTGCCTTACCCAGACTTGGCAATGATGGTGATGACTATGTGCAGCAAGCCGAGGCTTTTCTGAACTTAAATGCAATTAATATCGATGAATCAACTATTTGGGAAGTTGAAGAAAGCGGATCAACAAATATTAAACTACAATAAAACCTACACCGAAATAGCCGCCTTTACCAGATAAGGAAGGATCTCCTTTTGAAAAGAAACAAAGTTTTTGCGCACATCTGAGTCGCTTACCGAGGTAAAGGCAAAGCTGAATACGATACTTTTACTGCATTTAATTAAAAACCGCAGCCGTTGCTGGTAGGTTTCATGCCTGCGGATACCTGGTAATTGGATAAAGGAAGCCATCAGCAGTTCCTCCAGCTCGTTCGAAAGATTTTTTAAAAACTCCTGCGAATTGGTTGATTCGCGAATAAAATCCCAKCCGATGAACTCATTACATACCGTGTATGATAAGCGGCAGGTTTTCATGATGAGGTTGTTTAAATAAGCTTCCTCATCCATCTCTGGCGTATTATGGTGTACCAGTTCGTCAACACTGGCCTTTATGTAATCCATTAACAAAACATGCAAAACAGCCTCTTTACTATCAAAATATTTGTAGATGGTAGCTTTGGCTATTTTGGCCTTCCTGGCAATTTCATTAACACTGGTTTTATGGTACCCGAATTTGCGGAACAGGTCCTGTGCCGCACGCTTAATACTATCTTTTATTTTATCGGCTTCCATGTATCAATTAATAACTTGAATTGTGAACTGTGTTGTTACTACTTGGTATGATCTGAGCGCCCGTGTAGCAGGTGCTTTTACAGGTGTTCCATCATTTAAAGAGAACTTTGAACCACTACAAGGGTCGGTAACTGTAAAGCCTGTGTCATCTAATGTAACGGCACATTTTTTTTCGGGCTGATAGCTGCTGCATCGGTCATAAGCTACATAAGCACCATCAGGGCGGCGATAAATTATCAATCCTGCAACACCATAGCCATTAATTAAAACTGCCCCGCCCTGGCTATTAAGTTTGCTAATGCGAGGGTCAGTTAACGAGGCTTCAAAGTTTACCGGGAGGCTCGGAACAGGATCTCCTTTTCCGCAAGAAAAATAACAAATGCTTATTAATATAACCAATATGAGCTTCCTCATAAAATTTCGGTTTGGAATTGTTTTAAAAAGCGAACATCGTTCTCTGAGAATAAACGCAGATCACGGATAACATATTTTAGGTTCGCTATTCTTTCCATACCCATACCAAAAGCAAAACCGGTATATTTTTTACTATCGATGCCGCAATTTTCCAAAACATTAGGATCAACCATGCCGCAACCTAATATCTCAACCCAACCGCTGTACTTGCACATATTACAACCAGAGCCCCCGCAAATGGTGCATGAAACATCCATTTCGGCAGATGGTTCAGTGAACGGGAAGTAAGAAGGGCGGAAACGTACTTTAGTACCCGCGCCGTATAGCTCCTGTACAAAGTGGTAAAGCGTTTGTTTCAGATCAGAAAATGACACGTTTTCATCAACATACAAACCTTCAACCTGGTGAAAAAAGCAATGCGCACGTGCAGAGATAGCCTCGTTACGATAAACCCTGCCCGGCATAATAGCCCTGAAAGGCGGTTTGCCATGTTCCATCATCCTAACCTGTACCGATGAAGTATGTGTACGTAAAGCAATATCATCCTTGCCGCTGTTCTTTTTAATGAAAAAGGTATCCTGCATATCCCTGGCCGGGTGTTCTTCAGGGAAGTTCAGGGCCGAAAAGTTATGCCAGTCGTCCTCAATCTCGGGCCCCTCGGCAACCACAAACCCCAAACGCTTAAATATATCAATGATCTCATTACGCACTAAAGACAGCGGATGACGTGAACCAACCGCAAAATCATCGCCAGGTAAAGTAAGGTCAAGTCCTAAGTCTTGAGTCTTAGGTCCTGAATCAAAACTCTCATTTAACTCATTATACTTTGCCTCGGCCAGTTGTTTAAACTGGTTCAGTACTTTACCAAATGTGCGTTTTTCTTCAGGACCTACGGTTTTAAATTGCTCAAAAAGGTCTTTTATAATTCCCTTGGTACCTAAAAATTTTATACGAAATATTTCCAGTTCATCGGCGTTAGCCGGCGAAAAAGCATTTATCTCAGCAGTATATTGGTCAATTTGAGCTTGCATTGTTATTGTGTAATTAAAATTATCGGCAGTAAAAACCGGAATGACTCAAGCTTATGATGTTCCTGGATCTCTCCTCCATCATTTCAACAAGTGTGCAAATATAAAAAATCGATGCTTATTATTTAATCACTGCTAATTCCTTACCCACTTTGGTAAAGGCGGCTATAGCTTTATCTAAATGATGTGTATCATGCGCGGCCGATATCTGCACCCTGATGCGGGCTTTACCCTGTGGTACTACCGGGTAATAAAAGCCGATAACATAAATACCTTCCTCCAGCATTTTTGYAGCAAACTCTTGCGCCAGTTTAGCATCATACAGCATAACCGGTACAATAGGGTGTACTCCTGGTTTAATATCAAACCCCGCTTCGGTCATTTTTTGACGGAAGTATTGGGTATTGCTTTCCAGCTTATCACGTAATGCAGTAGTTTCGCTCAACATGTCAAGCACAGCTATTGATGCACCGGTAATAGCCGGGGCAAGCGTGTTCGAAAACAAGTAAGGACGCGAACGCTGACGCAGCATATCAATAATTTCTTTACGACCAGAGGTAAAACCGCCTGACGCGCCACCCAATGCTTTACCCAATGTGCCTGTAATAATATCAATTTGGCCCATTACATTATGATGCTCATGCGTACCACGACCGGTTTTGCCCATAAAGCCCGAGCAATGGCTCTCATCAATCATTACCAAAGCATTATATTGCTCTGCCAGTGCACAAATCTTATCTAACCGGGCAATGGTTCCGTCCATGCTAAAGGCACCGTCGGTTACGATGATACGATGACGCAGATCTTTTGTAGCTTTTAGTTTTTCTTCCAGATCGGCCATATCATCGTGTTTATAACGCTGGCGCTGGGCTTTACACAAACGCACACCATCAATAATGGATGCATGGTTCAACTCATCAGATATAATGGCATCCTGCTCGTTAAACAACGGTTCAAATACTCCGCCATTGGCATCAAACGCGGCAGCATATAGTATGGTATCTTCTGTACCCAGGAATGCGGATATTTTCGCTTCCAGTTCTTTGTGAATATCTTGTGTACCGCAAATAAAACGTACCGACGATAAACCATAACCATGGGTATCCATCACAGCTTTTGCCGCCTGTATCACTTTAGGATTTCCTGAAAGCCCCAGGTAATTGTTGGCGCAAAAGTTTATTACTTCCTTGCCACCCTGTACGGTAATATCAGCGCCTTGTGCCGATGTAATAATGCGCTCTCTTTTATATAATCCGGCATTTTCAATGTCAGCAAGTTCCTGCTGTAAAACTGGCTTTAGTGTATTATACATATAATATGCTGTTTAAAGGGTGCAAAATTAAGCATTACCGCGCATTTGATTAGGTTAATTGAACCTTAATTATTTATTAAGTACGTTTTAAAACATTTTACAGGTAAAAAGTATTTTATTGATTAAAGACTATGAGAAAACACATACTATTGATTCTTATCGCTTTATGTAGTATAAATGCCTCAGCACAACAATACCTGTTATCGGGCCGAATAACCGATCAAAAAAATAGTATTATTCCTTTTACATCTGTATATATCAGAAATTCCACCTATGGTACTACGGCAAACGAAGATGGGATATATCAGTTTAAGCTTAATCCGGGTATCTATAATGTAGTTTATCGCTTTGTTGGTTATAAAGAAAAGACAATTAACATAACTATAGCCGATCATGATGAACAGCTTAATGTACAAATGGACGATGAGGTTTTTGCCACAGAACGGGTAGCATCCACATACCAAAAGAACCGTGATGCTGGTGATACCATCATGAAACAGGTTATCAAAAAGCGGAAAGATTATGTGGAAGAAGCTGCATCTTATTCCTGTGCGGTTTATATAAAGGGCGTACAAAAACTGATAAGTGCTCCAAGATCCCTGTTATCACAAGAGGTAAGACGTACTCTTGACCTTGACTCGAATGGCAGAGGCATCCTTTATCAGTCAGAATCATTGTCTGACTTTAGTTTTCAAAAGCATGATAAGGTTAAAGAAGTTACTATAGCTAACCGGATAGCCGGACAAAATACCGCGTTTAGCTACAATAAAGCTTCGGACCTGCAAGTAAATTTATACCAGAATGTGTTTTCTATAAGTGGATTAAGCACCAGGGGGTTTGTATCACCTGTAGCCTCTTATGCCAGTATTTTTTATCAGTATAAATTATTGGGGACTTCAGTTGAAAATGGTCGTACTATTGACAAAATACAGGTAATACCACGCCGCCAGCACGGCCAGTATTTTCAGGGTAATATTTATATTGTTGAGGGCGACTGGCGTATATACAGCGCCGACCTGTACCTAACCAACAAAATGAGCAACCTTAACCTGGTTGATACCCTGCAGATAAGGCAGCAATATATAGCTATTACTGATAGTGTTTGGATGCCAGCTTCTGTGCAGTATAACTTTAAAGGTAAGGTGTTTGGTTTTAGGTTTGGCGGCTACTATAATTCCATTTACAATAACTACAAAATCAACCCAACTTTTCCTGAAGGCTTTTTTACCGGCGAAGTATTAAAGATCGATACTGCCGCCAATGCAAAAAAGGAAGATTATTGGGCATCAGTACGCCCAGTTCCCTTAACGACTCAGGAAGCCCGCGATTATCATAAAAAAGATAGTGTAACAGCTTATCAAAAAACTGAACGGTACCAGGATACACTTCAACATACCAAGAACCATATTAATTACCCGGGTTATTTAATATTTGGCTACGACGCCAGTAGCCCTGGTGAAAAAGACTCATTGCATGTATTCCCTTTTATACAAACATTTTATTACAACACTGTGGAAGGTTTTGGCATTAATGCTAAAATCAGATACACCCGTACCATCGATAAATTTCACTCATTCAGCATAACGCCCAACGTACGTTATGGCTTTACAAATAAATTGTTCAGCGCCAATATATACAGTGAATACAGGAACGATCCTTTTCATGCCGCTAAATTCTTTGCCGGTTTTGGCAGCGATATGCTCGACCTAAACAATGTAGGCACGCGTTCTCTATATTTTAATACGCTAAGTACATTGCTCAGTGAAAATAATTATGTAAAGTATTACAGATCGCAATATGGCATGTTTGGCTATCAGCGTGAAGTATTGAATGGTGTATTGCTTAACGGGAACTTCACCTATGCCAGCCGCAGCCAGTTGTATAATACCGCCTTCGGCCATATCAAAAATGTAAAGAACCGTGAATATACATCAAACAATCCTTTGGCCCCGCCGGGTACCCCGGCTGACGATCATTCGCTCTTGTTTCCGCAAAACCAGGCGTTAACCTTTGCCGCTTCGGCCATTTTTACATTCGATCAGCAATATGAAACCAGGCCCACAGGTAAATTTAATATACCCTCAAAATATCCAACGTTAACTATAAATTATCGCAGGGGCATTAAAGGCGCATTTGGTTCAGATGTTGATTACGATTTTGCATCGGTTGATATTTCGCAAAACAATGTAAGGGTAGGTTTAACCGGTTTTTCTTCATTTAAATTAAACGCAGGCGCTTTTTTTAATGATAAAAAACTTTACTATATGGACTATAACCACTTTTTGGGCAATCAGGGTTTAACCTTTGACCCAACCTATGTGGGTAGTTTCCATTTTTTACCCTTCTATACCTATAGCACAAATGGCGCTTTTCTCGAGGCTCATTTTCAACATAATTTTGCCGGGTCGATTTTTAACCACATCCCCATTTTAAGAAAACTTAAATTGGAAGAGGTTATTGGAGCAAATTTCCTTACTACAAAAAGCAATACCAACTACCGTGAATTTTACGTGGGTGTGCAACGACTCATCTTTAGGGTTGATTATGGTATATCCTATGCCGGCAATCAAAAATACATACAAGGGTTCAGGATATTTTATGGCATAAGGTAAGGGGAAAGGATAAAGGTAAAAGGCAAACGGTTGCTAATATCCAATAACGAATGTCGAATTTTGAATAACGAAATAAGAAAACATAATACCGAATAAGGAATGTTTAACGTTTGTGCTGATGTAAAACCTTTCGCCTTTTACCTTTCACCCAAAACCCTTATATTTGCACCTCATTTAACACTGTTTGCAGCAGTATCAATGGTTTATGGCAATATATAACACACTACTTTACTATTGTTATTCAACAATAGCTGATGCGGAGCAATTTGCTGCCGATCATTTAAAATTTTGTAAAAGTTTAGGATTAACCGGTCGCATCATAGTAGCTACCGAAGGGCTTAACGGTACCGTTTCGGGCACTGCCAAAGCTTGTAAAACCTACATGGATACAGTACATGCCGACGAGCGCTTCGCCGGTATCGATTTCAAAATTGATGAAGTTGATACGCCTTCGTTTGTAAAAATGCATGTACGTTACAAATCCGAAATTGTACACTCAGGCCTGCGCGATCCTCATATCATTAACCCTCAACAACAAACCGGCAAACACCTGGAACCAAAGGATTTTTTGGCGATGAAGGACAGGGACGATGTAGTGGTTTTAGATGTACGTTCAAATTATGAGCATTCATTAGGCAAATTTAAAAACGCGGTAACGCTGGATATAGAAAATTTCAGGGATTTTCCGGCAATGATCAATGAGCTGGCCAAATACAAGGATAAAAAGATATTAACTTATTGCACCGGGGGCATCAAGTGCGAAAAAGCATCGGCCTTACTATTGCATGAAGGCTTCCCCGAAGTGTACCAGCTGCACGGCGGCATTATAAAATACGGTAAAGAAGCCGGCGGTGAGGATTTTGAGGGTAAATGTTATGTGTTTGATAATCGCCTTTCGGTTGATGTGAACAGCGTTAACCCGGTGGTGATATCAACCTGTTTTAATTGCGGCACAACAACCCATAAAATGATCAACTGTGCCAATCCAGAGTGCAATGAGCATTTTACGCAATGCGATGAATGCGGTACTAAAATGGAAGGTTGCTGCAGTGATGCCTGCCAAAGTCATCCTCGCAAAAGGGTTTACGATGGAACAGGCTATTACGTAAAAGTACCGCAGCCGGTAAATACAGCCAAGAAAAACAACCTGCAATTAGCCGATTAAGTTTACAACAAATCATATAAAGCTTACCCAAACGGTAAGCTTTTGTTTTTTATCCAATTCAAACTGTATTTTCGTAATATTAGTTAGGCTTTGGGCCGATGCTGTTTATTAACCTATGCGTAGATCTATCCTGATTATTATAAGTATTGTTTGCACCTCTGCTTGGTACGCCAGGGCGGTTGATATAAAAAGCATCGGTGTGCCTTATGTGCAAAATTACCCAAAAACCATTTACCAGTCGGGCAATCAAAACTGGTCGGTAACAAGGGATGAGCACGGCATCATGTATTTTGGTAATGCCGAAGGTTTATTGGCTTTTGACGGAAAATACTGGMAACAGCACCACATGCCAAACGGGCTCATTGTAYGGTCAGTCTCGGCCGATGGTAGGGGCAAAATTTACGTGGGGGCCTTTGGCGAGTTTGGTTACTGGCAGGATAACAATAAAGGTTTCTTAAAATACACCTCACTAATAAATCTGGTACCTGAAAAATACCGCCCTATCAACGAAGAAATATGGAAAATATATGTTGATGGCGACAGGGTGATCTTCCAGTCGTTTGGTGCTATTTACATTTACTCAAAAGGAAGCGTCAATGTAATAAAGGCTCCAAAACCTTACCTGTTTTTATTTAAAGCAGGTAAACGTTTCTTTATTGAGCAGGTATCTGCTGGGTTATTTGAATTAAAGAACAACCATCTGGAGTATGTGCAGGGCAGTAATACATTAGGCAATAGCGGTGTACTATCCATACTTCCCTTTCAGGGCAACAAATACATTATTGGCACCGCTCAAAATGGCCTGTTCATTTACGATGGTCAAAACATAAAACCCTGGGTCAGTCAGGCTAATGACTTTTTAAAAACCTATCAGCTTAATAACGGCGCTATAATACCAGGTAAATACTTTGCCTACGGCACCATACTGAACGGGATAGTAATAATTGATACCGCGGGTAACGTGATACAGCACATTAACAAATCAAGCGGTTTACAAAACAATACCGTTTTAAGTTTATATACCGATACCGAGCAAAACCTTTGGGCAGGTTTAGATAATGGTATTGATCGTATTGAGGTTAACTCTCCGCTGTATTTTTATTTTGATAAAACCGGTAAGTTCGGCACCGTTTACGCCAGCATTATATTTAATAAAAAAATATATCTGGGTACAAACCAGGGGCTTTTTTACAGCGATTGGGTACCCGATAATAACAAACCTTTCCAGTCATTTGATTTTAAGCTTATTCCTGGTTCGCAGGGGCAGGTTTGGGATCTCTCTTTGCAGGATGGGCGTTTGCTGTGCGGCCATAATGACGGCACTTACCAGGTAAATGAAAATACCATTACCAAAATTTCGACAGTGACCGGTGGGTGGATCATCAAAAAACTAAGCCAGGATATGCTCATACAGGGTACCTACACAGGCTTGGTGGTTTATAAAAAAGAAGCATCCGGAAACTGGATATTTAGCCATAAGGTTGATGGCTTTGGCGAACCCTCGCGCTATGTTGAACAGGATAGCAAGGGGCAAATATGGGTAAGCCATGCTTATAAAGGCATTTATAAATTAACCTTGAGCAGCGACCTTAAAAAAGTAACCTCAAAAATATATTATGATAAGCAATATGGACTGCCGGGCAGCTATAATGTTAATGTATTTGATTTGGATAACCGTGTTGTTTTTTCATCAGACTCGGGCTTTTATATATATGACGATATTACCGACCGCTTTTTTAAATACACCCAGTTAAATAAAAAGCTGGGTACCTTTTCATCATCAGGCAAAATAATAAAAGCCATAGGCAAAAAGTACTGGTTTATTAATCAGGGGCACGTTGCACTTGCAGATCTTTCTGTTCCGGGTAAGCTCAGTATTGATACCAACAGGTTCACGATACTTAACGGCCAAATGGTACAGCATTATGAAACCATAAACCGAATTAACAATTTAACCTACCTGATCAGTATCGACGATGGATTTGTGATATTGAATGATGGCGATGCCTTGTTGCCAAACCAAATGAAAATACCCCCGGTATTGATACGCCGTATCGAAAACGTAACCGATAAGGTATCTGTGATAAGTGATATGAATAGCAGCCAGAACGTAATTGAAATACCTTATACTCAAAACAACATCCGTATTGCGTACTCGTTACCATACTATAAACAGGCCAAGATCAAGTTTCAATACTATTTAGAGGGTTATTCAAGGCAATGGTCTGATTGGGCTCCGCAAAGTCAAAAAGAATTTACCAATCTTGATCAGGGGACCTACCACTTTAAAGTACGCGCCAAAATAAACGATCAAAACATATCGGCAATTACCACTTTAACATTTACCGTATTGCCACCCTGGTATGCAGGTAAGGCAGCCATGATTTTTTATATATTAATGCTGGTTTTGGCGTATTACCTGATCAGGCATTATTACCGCTTTAAATTAAGACGGCATCAGCAACGTATCCATCAAAAGCTGCAGGCAGAAAAGGAAGAATTTTTAAAGCAGGAAGCCATAGCGAATGAACAGCACATCATCAATATAAAGAATGAACAATTGCAGGCCGATTTGGCCAGCAAAAGTCGTGAGCTGGCAAACTCGGCCATGAACCTCGTTTATAAAAATGAGCTGCTGCAAAAAATAAGTGAAGAAATAGCCCACCTTAAAGATAATACAGGCAAAAAATTGGCCGATGATCAGTTACGCAGGATACAAAAAGTAATTGACGAAGGCATGAATGATGAACGCGACTGGAACATATTTGAAAAAAGCTTTAACGAAGCCCATGAAAACTTTTTCAAAAAACTAAAATCCGGCCACCCCGATCTTGTTCCGAATGATCTTAAACTATGCGCTTACCTGCGCATGAACATGAGTAGTAAAGAGATGGCTTCGCTATTAAACATTTCCCTGCGCGGCGTTGAAATACGCCGTTACCGCCTGCGAAAAAAGCTCAATCTGGAGCACGATAAAAACCTTGTTGAGTTTCTCATTGAACTATAATACTACATCATTACCTCTCATAACCCTACTTGACCTTAGTGTACCTGGCTATATATGTGTAGTATGTATAATATACACTAATTGGTTTTAATAAACTGATAATCAATTTATTAAAAATTAAAAACATAACCACTGAGAAAGTGTTCTATATATGACGTATTAATGTTGAGTTAATATTTTTGATAAAACTGTATTATCTCCTCAGCTTTGTCAAATAATAAACCAATTATTTTTTCAAACCACTTACTTACTATTAACCACTATGAAAAGAATCTTTACTATTTCTGTGTTGGTGCTATTCTGCCTTTTTTTTGTTAATGCTTCATTCGCTCAAAACGCTACGGTAAAAGGCAAGGTTACCGATGCATCCACAGGCGAGGCCTTAATTGGCGTAAGCATTTCCGTTAAAGGAACCACCACAGGGGCGCAAACCGACGTTAACGGTGCTTTCACACTGTCAGCACCACCTACCGCAACACTTGTTTTTACGTATATTGGCTATACTACCTTGTCGTTGCCCATTAATAATCAAACCGAATTAATTGTAAAACTGCAACCCGAAGCCAAGGAGCTGCAGCAGGTAGTAGTTATTGGTTACGGCACTCAGCGTAAAAGGGATGTAACCGGCTCCGTTGCCAGTGTAAGTGGCAGCCTGTTAGCAAAGCAACCTGTGCAAACTCCTACACAAGCCTTACAGGGTAAAGTTTCGGGTGTTCAGGTACTATCATCCGGACAGCCAAACTCAGCACCTATTTTACGCATACGCGGTACCGGTTCTGTACTTGCCGGTGCTAACCCGCTATATGTAGTTGATGGTGTTTTAACTGACGATATCAGGAACATCAATAGCTCAGATATATTAAGTCTTGACGTTTTAAAAGATGCTTCGGCAGCCATTTATGGTGTTCGTGGTGCCAATGGTGTTGTTATCATTACCACCAAAAAAGGTAAAAGCGGTCCGGCTGTAGTAAGTTACGACGCTACTGTAGGTTTCAGAGAAGTTGCCAATCAAATACAAATGGCAAATCGGGCACAGTACACCGACTATTTAAAGGATGCCAACCCTACGGCCGACGTTAATGCACCGGTAACATTCCCCGGCACTACTGATTGGGCTAAAGAAGTAGCACGTAAGGCGTTCACCACAAACCATAACATTTCAGTTGCAGGTGGCGGCGAAACCAATACTTATTTTATCAGCGCTAATTATCTTGATGACCAGGGCGTTATTAAAACCAATGGATTTCAACGCTTTACCATTCGTGCAAATAATGATATCAACATATCTAAAAAGGTAAAATTCAGCGAACAAATATCGCTGAGCCGTGGCGCCGAGCGTACAGTTGATTTTAATGCCATTTATGGTAATGTTTACAGGGCCGCACCAATTATCCCCTCAGTTATAGATGGCAAATATGGAAACACTTCTGCTTGGGGTAATGTGGGGAACCCGCTTTTACAGTTAGACAAGGCGAACAGATTTACCCTGGGTAACCGTGTACAAGGTAATGTAGCTTTAGATTATAAGCCAATCAGCTCGCTTACTTTGCACTCTGCATTTAATGCGGATGTTAAGTTTAACAATCAAAAAAATTATCAATACCAGTTCCATTCCGATGATCAAACGTTTACTGTTGGCGGCGGCAATCAACGTCAGGATAATAGTTCCCTGTTTATTCAAAACGATGATTCATACCAGTACACCTGGGACAACACCGCTACCTGGGACAAAACCTTCGGCAATCACCACTTTACTGTTTTAGGTGGTATAGTTACTGAAAAATTTAAATCAAACTTTCTTAACGGAACACGTCAGGATGTACCTGCCAATGAGGATCAATGGTATTTAAATTTGGGTAACCCCGATGTTAATGCCAAAGATGATAACGGAGGTGGGTTATTTACCAGGCAATCATATGTTGGCCGTATAAATTATGGCTATGGAGGCAAATATCTGTTAAGCGGCTCTTTCAGGCGCGATGGTAGCTCCAAGTTCAATGAGCACTGGGGTAATTTTTATACTTTCGGCGGCGGCTGGGTAATTTCGGAGGAATCCTTCATGAAGGATAACCACATATTTGACCAGTTAAAACTACGCGCAAGCTATGGTAAATTAGGTAATGATAATATTGACCAGGCGCTATACATTATTACCGCTACATCAAACCTGCCCTACTACTTTAATAACGGCACACTCAATTTGGGCAGTGTAATACAGGATATTAAAGACACTAACTTAAAGTGGGAGACTACCAACCAGCTTGATATAGGCTTAGACTTTGCCATATTGAACAGCCGTTTAAGTGGTGAGATTGACTATTACAATAAAAAGGTAAAGGATGCCTTAACCCTGGTAACTCTGCCCGGTATATTAGGCGATCCAACTAATGATTTTGTAACTAATGCCGCCTCATATAGCAACAAGGGTATTGAACTTGGTTTAAAATGGAATGATAAGATCAATGATAAACTTTCTTATTCCATAGGTGGCAACATCAGTTACAATAAAAATAATGTAGATGGCTTGAATGGTGGCCAGGCTTTATTAAGAGGTGGTGCAAATGGTAAAACTATAACCAGCACAGATAATGGCCAGCCCATAGCCAGCTATTTTGTATTGCAGGCAACAGGTGTTTTCCAAACCGCGGCCGAAGCAGCAGCAGCCCCTACCAATACCTTTGAAGCCAATAAGGTTGGCGGGTTAAAATACGCGGATATCGACAAGAATGGAGTTATTGATGCTAACGACCGGGTTTTCGCGGGCTCTTATCAACCCAAATATTATGGCGGTTTTAATTTTAGCGTTAATTACACAAACTTTGATTTGAGCGCTGACTTTACAGGTAACTGGGGCAACAAAATTTATAACGGTAAAAAGAACTCCCGGGGCAGTGAAAACGACAACATTGAAGCCGGCTATGCAAACAGTCGCTTTACTACTGCCAGGCCATCAAATACCGATCCTTCTGTAATTACTTCAGCTACGCCTCCGTCAACTTACTTTATTGAATCGGGCGCTTATCTGCGGTTAAACAACCTTACATTGGGTTATACATTACCATCGGCTATGCTTAAACGGGCTAATATTTCACGATTAAGACTTTACCTGACCTCACAAAACCTGTTTACTTTAAAACGTTACAGCGGTTCATCTGCTGAATTGTTTCAAACAGACATTCTACAATCAGGCATTGATGCTACCAACTATCCGGTAACCCGCACTTTTGTTTTTGGCGTGAACCTTCAATTTTAACTTTCAGCATTATGAAAAAGATATATAATAAAAATTTAAACATTATAGCCGTTTGTATGCTGGTTGCAACAGCAACGCTAAGTGCATGTAAAAACTACCTTGACGTTAGTCCGCAGGCTGCTATAACCCAGGACCAGATAGCTTCTGATCCTAATCAGGCTAAAAATCTGGTAACAGGTATTTACAACGTATTTTATATAGGCGGGTTTGAACCCGATATTGATAGCTTTCAGTTTGTGATCCTGAGCGATATTGCATCTGATGATGCCGATAAAGGAAGCTCGCCCGATGATTACGGCGATGCCAAACAAATTGATAACCTGCAAACCTCTGCATCAAACGGCGTTGTAAACAACGTTTGGACAGGTCTTTATCAGGGCGTTGCCCGTGCTAACCAGGCGCTGGATAAATTACAAAACGCGCAATTTGATGCCGCTACTAAAAACGCGCTAATTGGCGAAGCCCGGTTTTTGAGAGCTTATTTTTATTTCAACCTGGTTCGTTTATATGGTGGCGTACCATTGCTTGACAAGGTTCCCCTGGCCAGTGAGGCTAATCAGGATAAATATCAAACCCGCGCAACTGCCGATGATATTTATAAATTCATTATCAGCGATTTAGATTTTGCAGTTACCAGCCTGCCTGATAAAGGTGCTACTGATGTAGGCCGTGCTAATAAAAGCGCTGCACAGTCATTAGAAGCTAAGGTTTATCTGTATATGAAAAACTATCAGAAAGCTTATGATCTTTCGGCCGCAGTTATTAGCGGTGGTAAATACACACTGGTAAAAGATTACTCATTAATATGGAGGCAAAAGGCCGTGAACGGCGATGGAGGCAATAATAACTCCGAATCAATTTTTGAGATACAGGCAGGTATAAATAAAAGCTGTACCGCAGGTATTAACCTATACACAGTATCACAGGGCCCTCGTGCCGGAGGCAAATTTGGCTGGGCCGATCTTGGCTTTGGTTTCAATAACCCATCTGAAAGCTTATTAAATGAATATGAGGCTAATGATGTTCGTAAAGCAGCTACAGTAATTACTATACAGGATCATGGTACTGTACTTTGGGATGGTTTCCGTATTCCGAGCCGCGATTCGGTACAAAATGGCACTTATAGCTATAAAGCTTACCATAGCCGTACAGCCGAAGACAATTGCGGTGGCAGTACAGACCGTTTGCCAAAGCAGGTACGCATTTTACGTTATGCCGATATTTTGTTGATCAATGCCGAAGCCGCCTTTCAATTGGGCAGGGTAGGCGAGGCCAGCACTAACCTGAACCTGGTACGTACCAGGGCCAAATTGCCTGCTGCAACAGCCTCGTTAGCAACAATATGGCATGAACGCCGCATGGAGCTGGCCGAAGAGCATGACCGTTTCTTTGACATTGTTCGCCAGGATGCGGTGCAACCGGGGCGTGCGGCTGCGGCATTTACTACACATGGAAAAACATGGGCTGCCAAATATGCGTTGTTCCCTATCCCGCAAACACAAATTGATTTAAGCGGCGGCAGATTAAAACAAAATCCAGGATACTAAATAATTGGTTTAATAAAAGTTGGTTGATTGAGTTATGAGGTTTGTCTGCCTATACCAGGCAGACAGCCTCTTTTAACTGCCCTTTTGATCCCTGTAAAGGAGATCGCATACATATATCTACATGAAAAAATTACTATTCGCCCCATTTATACTGCTGGCTGCCGTAAGTTGTTTTGCCCAAAAAACCGAAAAAAATACTTCAACTGGCATTAAGCCGGTTGGTATTATAAAAAATCTGACTGATAGCGCGCTGCTTGATGTGGTACAACGCCAAACATTCCGTTATTTCTGGGATTTTGGGCACCCGGTAAGTGGCCTGGCCCGTGAGCGCAGCAATACCTCTTTTGATTATGGTAACGAGGTGGTAACCACCGGCGGCTCGGGCTTTGGTATCATGGCCCTAATAGTTGCCGACAATCGTAAATGGATAAGCCATGACCAGGCCGTTGACCGTATGGTGAAGATCGTTAACTTTTTATTTAAAGCCAATTCTTTTCATGGTGCTTTCCCTCATTGGTTGAATGGGGAAACCGGCAAAGTAATTCCTTTTGGCCGCAAAGATGATGGTGGAGATATTGTGGAATCGGCATATTTGTTTCAGGGACTGTTATGCGCCCGCCAGTATTTTACTGCCAACAACCCAAAGGAACAACGCATACGTAATGTGATCAACTGGATGTGGGGCGAAATGGAGTGGGACTGGTACACCCGCGATGGCAGGGATGCATTGTACTGGCACTGGTCGCCAAATAACGGCTGGGCCATGAACTTTCCGATACATGGTTTTAACGAATGCCTGATCACTTATGTACTGGCCGCCTCTGCAGATCGCTATCCGGTTAGTGCCAGTGTTTATCACAGGGGTTGGGCACAAAGTGACTTTTTTAAGAACGGAAAAACCTTTTATGGCATTAAGCTCCCGCTGGGCTTTGACTATGGCGGACCGCTTTTCTTTTCGCAATATTCATTCCTGGGCTTAAACCCTAAAGGCTTAAAAGATAGGTATGCTGATTACTGGGAGCAGAACAAAAACCATACGCTGATCAATCATGCATACTGTGTTGATAACCCTAAAAAGTTTAAAGGCTATGGCGAGAATTGCTGGGGGCTTACCGCCAGCGATAATTTTGAAGGCTATAACGCCCATTCGCCTACTAATGATCTTGGGGTCATAACACCAACAGCGGCATTATCTGCATTTCCTTATACTCCTGAATACTCTATGAAGGCCCTGCGCCATTTTTATTATGACCTGGGCGATAAGATTTGGGGTGAATATGGCTTTACCGATGCCTTTAGCGAATCACATAACTGGTATGGAAAATCATACCTGGCTATTGACCAGGGCCCAATTGTAGTAATGATAGAAAACTACCGTACCGGCTTGTTATGGAAACTATTTATGAGCTGCCCTGAAATACAGAACGGGCTTAAAAAGTTAGATTTTACAAGCTCAGCGCTTGTTAAAAATTAAGAAATAAACGGCATTTGGAATGACCTACAGTGTTTGCTCTATAAGCGTATAAGATTTCTCACTATCGTTCGAAATGACATCCCTTTTTTAAATTAATTTTATATGTCATTTCGAACGAGGAATGAGGAGAAATCTTATGCTACCTGTAACGCTGCTTTTTATGCTTCGAAACCTTCAATCAAAAAATATTGAAAAAATGTAAATCAAAAGGCGTTAAATTTGTTTTAATAACACCTGCCGGTTGTGGCAGAAACAGATTTAAACACATCAAATGATCCACAAAAAATTCATTATAGGAATGCTAAGTTTACTCTTAGCATTTTCTTTTTCAGCCCGCTCCCAAAATTTATCATCTTTTGACAGGGGCAGTTTTATAATCAAAGGCGATACATTACCTTACCGGCTATTATTCCCGAAACATTTTGATCCTACTAAGAAGTATCCCCTGCTATTTGTATTGCATGGTGCCGGGGAGCGTGGGAGTAACAACGAGGCACAATTAAAATATGGCCCTTCGCGCTTGTTGCAGGATAGCGTAAGGGAAAAGTATGAAGCCATTGTGGTTTTTCCGCAGTGCCCGGCTAATAGTTACTGGTCAAATGTGCAGCAGGAAACCGACGCTGCTACTCAAAAAAGAAAATTCGTTTTCCAGGTAAATGAGCAGCCAACTATAGCTATGCAATTGTTATTAGGCTTGGTTGATCAGTTTTTGGATAAGCCATTTGTTGACAAACATCGTGTTTATGTTGGTGGTCTTAGCATGGGAGGTATGGGTACATTTGAGATCATTGGCCGCAAGCCAAAAGTGTTTGCCGCGGCTTTTGCCATATGCGGCGGTGATAATACCCTGAACGCTAAAAAATATGCTAAAAAAGTCCCCCTATGGATCTTTCATGGCAGTAAAGACAGCGTTGTACCGGCTGATCATTCGGAAGTGATGGTGGCAGCAATTAAAGAAGCCGGCGGTGACCCGAAATTCACCCTTTATCCCGGTGTTGACCATAACAGCTGGGACTATGCCTTCAAAGAACCTGAGCTGTTAAGCTGGTTATTTTCGCACAGTAAGTAGTAAGAGATTTTCCGCTTCTGCCTCCAAAATACTTCGCGCGTCATTACGAAGTACGAAGCAATCTCTATGCTGTACAGAGCAAATAGTTAAGTGATGAGCTTTTATAATCGACCTGCTTGTGTAGAGATTGCTTCGTACCTCGCAATGACGCGCGGCGGGAGCAATTATTCCTGGTCAGGTTTTGGCGGGAGATTTTTCATATTAAACCTGGGCTTGTAAGCAGGTTTAGCAGCGGCTTCATCAGCAGCAGGAGGAGTATCCGGCTTTTCTTCAGTCTTTTCAACCGGCTTTTCTTCGTTTTCAACAGGTTTGGATTTAACCATTCCCGGTTGGAAACGTGGCTTGTAGGCCGGTTTAGCAGCGGGAGTTTCTGCAGAAATTTCTGTTTTTTCTTGATCCTCTGTTTTATTCTCTTCTGGAGTGGTTTCGTTTTCCGTTGGTTTAGGCTTTGTCATACCCGCCTGGAAGCGTGGCTTGTAAGCCGGTTTCGCGGCTTCAGTAGCAGGTGTTGTGTTTTCTTCCTTCACCTCGGGCTTTTCAGTCGCGCTTGTTTCACTGTCCGCCGCCTTTGGCTTCATCATAGCAGCCTGAAAGCGAGGTTTAAAAGCAGGCTTGGTTGCGGTATTTTCAATAKGGGGCGTAGTTTCTGCTGCTTTGGTCTCCGGTTTTTCTTCGGTGGGTTTAGCTACATTGGGAGCCCTGAACTTTGGCGCAAAACCTAATTTAGGGGCGGGGGTGCCCGGTTCAATCAAGCTTTCGGTAATGGTTTGTTCGGCCAGCTGGTTCTCTATGATTACTTTTTCTGTTTTTATTTCCGGCGCTGCCGGGAATTGTCGCCGTAGCTTATTAAACCAGTACTTTTTGGTATGGTCAAAGCTTTTTTCGCCCATTTGCTCGTAATGAATTTTAAATTCTGAAAATAGCGATTGCTCACCCTGTTCCAAGGCAACCAGGTCTATCTTTTTCTTTTTAAAAAACTCTTCGAAAGTCATTGGTTTTAGCTGTTTAGAAACAAGAATCAAGACACAAGATAAGTTATGGTTCTTGTCTCCTGATTCTTATTTCTTGGTTCTATGAAGTTGCTACATCCACATCCAGCTTATTAAAATGGATGCCTTTATCGGTTTGTTTCCAGTCCTCACGTTCCTCGTCTGTAGCATTCAGCAATTTCGGGAACCACTCCAACGGAAAAGCCTGTTGTTTGCCATCCGCTTTTTCCACAAAAAGTAAGCCGTTAGCAAAGGTTACCTTTATCTTTTTCTCTTCCTTACGTGAACTGAATAGTGGCATAATGTTAATTATTTAAACCTGTTGTTGCGGGGTACGAAACAAGCAGATCAAATATGCTTTTCCATTCGCCCTGTATAGCATAGAGATTGCTTCGTTCCTCGCAATGACGATTAGTGAAAAATCAAAATTACTCCGCCATATTATGGTAAACAGCCTGTACGTCGTCGTCCTCTTCCAGGCGATCTATTAACTTCATGATATCTGCAACCTGCTCTTCGGTTACTTCATGAAATGATTGTGGTACACGCTCTAATTTAGCCGATTTTACATCAATACCCAACTCTTCAAGCATTTTTTGCATTTTGCCAAAGTCTTCAAAGGCAGTATGTATTACCGCAATATCATTCCCATTTTCATCCGCCTCCACAAATAAATCTTCCAAACCGGCATCTATCAGTTCAAACTCCAACTCTTCCAGGTCACGCTCGCCCGGCTCAAATGTAAATACAGATTTACGGGTAAAAATAAAATCAAGCGACCCGGTTTTACCCAATGATCCGCCATATTTAGTAAAATAACTACGTACGTTTGCTACCGTACGATTGGTATTATCTGTAGCCGTTTCAACCAAAACGGCAACACCATAGGGCGCGTATCCTTCATAAACCAGTTCTTCATAATCTTTTTCATCACGGCTTGTTGCCCTTTTTATAGCAGCCTCAACGCGATCTTTAGGCATGTTTACTGCCTTCGAGTTCTGAACTGCTGTTCTTAAACGCGAGTTGGTATTAATATCGCCACCGCCGGCTTTTACAGCCATTACAATCTCTTTACCTAAACGTGTAAACTGCACGGCCATTTTAGCCCAGCGCTTAAATTTTCTTTCTTTGCGGAATTCAAATGCTCTTCCCATGTTTTCTTAGCCCCCAGCCCCCTAAAGGGGGAGCAGGAGTTATTTTATTTGTTATACCATAAGCCTACTCGCTCCCCCTTCAGGGGGTTCGGGGGCTCTAAATTACATTTTTTAAATTGGTTAGCATATCATTGGTCATTGTCGCCAGGTCATACTCTAACTTCCAGCCCCAATCCCTTTGAGCATAACTATCATCAATTGATTTTGGCCAGCTATCGGCAATGGCCTGTCGCGGGTCGTTTTCTGCGTAGCTTATTTCAAAATTAGGGATTAGTTTTTTTATTTCACCAGCCAGCTGAGTAGGCGTAAAACTTATACCCGCCAGGTTGTATGATGACCGTATAGTCAGCTGATCGGCCGGTGCATCCATCAGCGATATGGTGGCCCGTATGGCATCATCCATATACATCATTGGCAAAGCAGTATCTGCAGATAGAAAACTTCGATAGTTCCCATTTTTTAATGCTTCATGAAATATATGCACCGCATAATCAGTAGTGCCACCACCCGGATTAGCCCGCCAGCCTATAAGGCCGGGGTAACGGATGCTGCGCACATCCAAGCCATATTTAGTAAAATAATACTCGCACCAGCGTTCGCCGGCCAGCTTGCTGAAACCATAAACCGTATTAGGATCCATTACGCAATACTGCGGCGTATGATACTGCGGCGAATTAGGGCCAAATACCGCTATGGAGCTTGGCCAAAAAACTTTGGCAGTTTTAAACTCTACCGCAAAATCAAGTATGTGTATGAGGCCGGTCATGTTCAGGTCCCAGGCCAATTTGGGTTTTTGTTCGCCTACGGCCGATAATATGGCTGCCAGCAGGTAAACCTGTGTAGGGCGGTGCTTATCAAAAATGTGGTGCAGATTATCCTTATCAAGCACATTAACAATTTCATAAGGTCCGCTGTGGCGTATGGCGTAACCCGGATCATTGATGTCAGATGCTATTACGCTTTCGGCACCGTGGATATTTCTCAAGGCCATCACCAGTTCTGTACCTATCTGGCCGTTGGCGCCTATCACTAAAATCTTTTCGCTCATGCAAATTTTGAGTTTAGGCAAAGGTAAAAATTTGGGCGAAATCTGTTGAAGTAGTTGATTAAGTTTATTGAGGGCTGTGAAGTGTGGTTTTGAATAGTTCAAGACCCGCTCCTGGCCATTGCCTTTTACTTTTGGTGCACCAAAAGTAACAAAAGTGCTTTTTCTTTTTAGGCTTCTTTGCCGCACAAGGCCTTAGCCCTGCAAATCAAACAGAACCACGGGCTGCAAAAGTTGCCCCACTGCGTTCGCACAATCCCACCGCTTCAGCAAATATTTGCTATGCCATTTACCACACTCAAGGCCACCATTGTTCTGCCTGATTTCGTCCGAAGCGAGCTGCACTTGTCTGAACCAGAATTTTCTGAATTTTTCACGAGTTAATTTTTACCCGTTCAAGAGGGCTTCGCTGTTTAAAAATTGACAGAATAATGAATCTGCTCTCCCTCCGGAAATGATTAGTAAAATATTCTTCCCCTCAGCAGATAAGCTTCGGGTAAAATCAGACAGAACACCGTGGCCTCTGTGTAGGGAAGGGCATTAGCAATTTTTACTGAAGCAGGGGTAGCGGGAACGAAGTGGAGTAAAAATTAAGCAGCCCGTGGTTCTGTCTGATTTGCGGGGCTAAGGCCTTGAGCGTAAAGAAGCATTTCTGCTGAAAGCCTTTTTGGTTACTTTTGTGGCGACAAAAGTAACTGGCCCTCCCGCGGCCAGGAGCGGGTATGCAACATGCATTCACATCATGCTAATCTAAGATTGCATCGTATCTAACAAAACTACCTCACCTATCAACTACAAATTACATAGACTAAGTTCTATAATAACTGTAAAAAAATTCGCATATTTGGGGTTTAAGTTTTTAATACATAACAATTAAACAAAAATGAAAGTCGCAGTAGTAGGTGCTACAGGATTAGTAGGCACCAAAATGTTGCAGGTTCTTGAAGAACGCAACTTCCCCGTTACAGAATTAATTCCCGTAGCTTCAGAGAAAAGTATTGGTAAAGAAATTACTTTTAAGGGTAAGCAGTTTAAGGTGGTTTCTGTTGAGGATGCGATTAAGATGAAGCCGGACGTAGCTATTTTCTCGGCCGGCGGAAGCACTTCATTACAGCAAGCCCCGCTTTTCGCGGCGGCAGGTACAACTGTTATTGATAATTCATCGGCATGGCGCATGGATCCAACCAAAAAATTGGTTGTGCCCGAAGTTAATGCCCATGTGCTTACCGCCGATGATAAGATCATCGCCAACCCAAATTGCTCAACCATACAAATGGTAGTGGCCTTAAAACCACTGCATGATAAATATAAAATTAAAAGGGTGGTTGTTTCCACCTATCAATCAGTAACCGGTACAGGTGTTAAAGCTGTTGACCAGTTATTTAACGAGCGTAATGGTATCGATGGCCCTAAGGTTTATCCTTATACTATCGACCTGAATGTTATCCCCCAGATTGATGTATTTACCGAGAACGGTTATACTAAAGAGGAAATGAAAATGATCCTGGAAACTAAAAAGATCATGGGCGATGACAGCATACAGGTAACCGCTACAACCGTACGTATCCCGGTTATGGGCGGTCACTCCGAATCAGTGAACGTAGAGTTTGCTAATGATTTTGACCTGACCGAGTTAAGAGAGCTATTGGCAAAATCACCAGGTATTGTAGTGGTTGATGATCCTGCTAACCTGAAATACCCAATGCCGCTTGACGCGCATGATAAAGATGAAGTATTTGTTGGCCGTCTGCGTCGCGACGAAACCCAGCCAAATACTTTGAATTGCTGGATAGTATCAGACAACCTGCGCAAGGGCGCAGCTACAAACGCCGTGCAAATTGCAGAATACCTTGCAGCTGCCCATTTAATTGGTCAGCCGGTTGAAGCATAAGTAAAATAATTTAATTCAGATAATATAAAAATAGGGATGATCGTTTGATTATCCCTATTTTTATATCCGAATGTTAACTATGAAAACCATTAAGCTGATAGTTGTTTTCTGCTGTTGTTTAGCTTCGGCACGTCTGTTTGCACAGGATAGTCCGCAGGCCATTGAAAATGATCTGCTCCGGATACTTCAGAAAGTAAACTATTACGGTGCGCACAAAAAGGAATGGAAAGCCATTGATTCGCTGCAAAAGCAAAACAAGATCTTCGCATTTAAGCTTAAATATTATACATCCAAATATCCGGCAACCATCAGTCAAAGTTTTACTTCGTTAATAAAAGAGCGTTTAGTTATTGCAACTTCTGCCGATGGCATGTTCCGTACCTATTCATGGAATACCCAACTGGGTGTTAAAGGGTTTGATATTTATAATGTGCTGCAATACAAAGCCAACAACCAAACTGTTTCATTACTTAAAATGGATACCGTTGGCAAAAAAGGTAACCTCCCGCTTTGGTATTCAAAAATATATACATTTACCGCTAACAATAAAACCTATTATTTAGCTCCCTATAATTCTGTTTACTCACCTGCGAAAGCAGGACAGGGTTTAAAAATATTTACTATTGAAAAAGGCAAACTAATTGGTAACCCGCCGCTCATAAAAACCCAAACCGGCGTATACAGCCAGCTGCACTATGATTTTGATGTAAGTTCAATAGCCGACTGGAAAGCTTACCCAAGTATTTACTTTGATAAGTCTACACAAACCATTCATACACCGCTTGTTGATTATAATCATAAAATGACCCATAAATTGATCACCTATAAATTCACAGGCCGTTTTTTTGAAAAGTTAAAAAGTTAACTTAGCCAAATGATATCCTTTGCTCACCGTGTTTTTATGGAAGTTGCTGCCAACCTTAGTTTTAGTAAGGCCGCGCAGGTATTGTTTGTAACGCAACCGGCTATCAGCAAACACATTAAAGCGCTGGAAGATCAGTATAAAGTGCCCCTGTTTGAGCGCAAGGGCAACAGCATCCTGCTCACCGAGGCAGGCAACAAACTGAACGAATACCTGCAGCAAGCCACCGAAATTGAACGAAAGATAGAATATGACCTTTCGGTGCTGAGCAACCTGTCGCAGGCGGCGGGGCATTTACGTTTGGGGGCCAGTACCACCATTGCACTATATATTTTACCATCCATACTTTCCGGTTTTCAGCGCGAATATGCCAATGTGGATGTACAGCTGGTGAACCGTAATTCCGAGTATATCCTGAACGCCCTGTTAAACCATGAGGTTGATATCGGCATTATCGAGGTGGATAACAAACTCACCACAGTATCATACAAACCCTTTATGAGCGATGAAGTGATCCCGGTATGCTCGGCTAAAAGCCCCTTGGCTGGCCGCTCGTTAACTTTAAAACAGTTGGTTAAAACGCCGCTGGCTGTGAGGGAACGAGGATCGGGAACATTGAACGCGGTATTAAAATCACTATCTGCGCTCCATATCAAGCCTGCCGACCTATCCGTAAAAATACGTCTTGGTGGCACCGAAGCATTGAAAAACTTTTTACTGGCCGATCAGTGCCTGGGCTTTATGCCACGCCCGTCCATCATCCGTCAACTGGCCGAGGGCGACCTGGTCGAGGTACCTATAGAAGGCCTGAAGATCACCCGCGATTTCTTTTTTATCCGCCGCAAAGGAACAGAGGATTATGGCCTCACCAGCAATTTTATCAATTTTGCGTTGGGACATGTGTTACTAACAGAATAATCAATTTAATGAAATCAGCTAACTGCCTCTTCAAAAAAATAATATTAGTTATACTGGTTATTCATCTGCAATCCTGTGTAATGCACCGTTCAGATTTGAAATTGAAAATTATTAATCTTACGGACACAAACGTTTATATCGGAAGTTTAAGTTCATATGGATGTGATTCTTGTGAAATTAAACGGGATATCGGGTTTCATTGTTCCGAAAAGGATGCTGATCCATCAATGCTTAGAATTGTAAATGCAAGAGATAATGCGGATCTTCAAGATAAATTGCTAAACAGTAGCGAGAAAGTCTATGCCATTAATGTGGATTCATTAGATGCTTATTGTGCTAAAGCAATTGCTTATAAAATTTTAAACAAACCTTGGGTAAAAATATTTTCAGGAATTGTAAATTGGAAAGAAAAGACTTGTACTATTATAATTAGATAGGTTTATTGCCTCTTGCGCTCGTTTGCAACGAGCGCTTATTATGGTGAGGCGATTGCATCGCCTTAGCGTTTTAAAATGTAAACCCGTGTAGCACTCGTTGCAAACGAGCGCAAGATTGGGACATATTACTGATAAACAATAGTTTATATTTTTATCAATATCTAATTTCAAATACTTAAAACCATACCGCAATCTACCTGTAATTATATAATACTTAATTTTTATAATCTAAAATTAATATTATATATTATGGCAAGTTTAAGTAGCAGAAAAGTAGCGATCCTTACCGAAGAAGGATTCGAACAGGTAGAGTTAACAAGCCCTAAAGCAGCGCTGGAAGCAGCCGGCGCAACAGTCCATGTAACATCGCCCAAAAGCGGCACGATCAAAGCATGGGATAAAACCAATTGGGGCATTGAAATTAATGTCGACAAGCAGTTAAGTGAAGTTAGTCCGGATGATTATGACGCATTGGTATTGCCCGGCGGTGTATTAAACCCCGACAAATTAAGACAAAACAAGGATGCAGTTGCCTTTACATCAGCATTTTTAGATGAAGGCAAACCTGTAGCAGCAATATGCCACGGACCACAATTATTGATAGAAACCGGATTGATCAAAGGCCGCAGACTAACATCATACCCATCCCTGCAAACCGATCTTAAAAACGCCGGCGCCAATTGGGTTGACGAAGAAGTAGTGGTTGATCAAGGTTTGGTAACCAGTCGCCGACCGGCCGATCTTGATGCATTTAACCGTAAGGTTATTGAAGAAATTGGCGAAGGTGTACATCATGGCGCATAAATAAAACCTCAATTTCAGACAGTGTATAAAAAAAGTACAATCGTAAATGATTGTACTTTTTTGTTATGGAGCAATTATCTTTACCCCATGCCTGTTAAAAGAGCCCTGATCATTGGTGCCGGAATTGCCGGAATTGCTACAGCTATCCGTTTGGCCGTAAAGGGTTACCAGGTTGACGTTTTTGAGGCCAATAATTACCCTGGCGGTAAGTTATCTCAATTTGAGCAGGAGGGTTTCCGCTTTGATGCCGGGCCCAGTTTATTTACTATGCCACAGTATGTAGATGAACTATTTACGCTTGCCGGTAAAAACCCTGCTGATTTTTTTAAGTACCACAAGCTGGATATAGCTTGCCGGTATTTTTATGAGGATGGCACTAAAATAACAGCTTTTGCCAATGCTGATCAATTTGCAGCTGAGGTTAATAAAACTACGGGCGAACCTATTGCAGCTGTTAAAAAACACCAGGCCAACAGCAGCAATATTTACGATATCACCAACCATGTTTTTTTAGAAAGGTCATTGCACCTGCTAAAAACTTACTTAAACAGGGATGCAGTGAGATCAATTTTCAGGTTTCCGCAAATCGATGCATTCAGAACCATGCATAAGGCAAATGAGGGCTTTTTTAAGGATGAACGTATAGTGCAGTTTTACGACCGCTATGCTACCTATAATGGCTCAAATCCCTACACCGCTCCGGCTACACTTAACGTAATACCACATCTGGAGCAGCAATACGGAGTTTTTTTTCCGGAAGATGGTATGTACAGCATCATTACCAGCCTGGTGGGACTGGCAGAATCATTAGGGATCAAATTTCATTATAGTTCGCCAGTACAGGAGATCAGTTTAAAAGATGGAATGGCAACAGGTATAAGGGTTAAAGATGATATAATAGCTGGTGATGTGGTAGTATCCAATATGGATGTGTGGTTTACCTATCATAAATTATTAACGCAACACCAGCATTTATTCCCTAAAAAAATACTGAGCCAGGAGCGCAGCAGTTCGGCATTGATATTTTATTGGGGTATCAAAAAAGAATCCCCGGAGCTTGGGCTGCATAATATTTTTTTTAGTACCAATTATAAAGCGGAGTTCGATCACATCTGGACAGACAAGAATATATTTCACGACCCTACCATTTACCTCAACATCAGTTCCAAACATAAACCCGATGACGCCCCCGAAGGCTGCGAAAACTGGTTTACCATGATCAATGTACCCGCCAATACAGGGCAGGATTGGGATAAACTGATTGCTACCGCCCGCGAAAACATATTGAAAAAACTTACCCGCATACTGGATTTTGACATTAGTAAATTTATTGTATGCGAAAGTATACTCGATCCGCGCAGTATCGAAAGTAAAACATCCTCCTACCAGGGTTCGCTTTATGGTACAAGTTCCAATAGCCGGTTTGCAGCGTTTTTAAGACATGCCAACCGGTCATCAAAAATTAAAAACCTTTACTTTTGCGGTGGCAGCGTGCACCCCGGGGGTGGCATCCCGCTTTGTTTGCTTTCGGCTAAAATTGTGAGCGAGTACCCCCAGCCCCCTAAAGGGGGAGCAAATTGCTAAAATAGAATACATAATGAAAAAGGCATTAAAACCTTACTCCCTAATTACATTATAAAATAAAAAGCTTTTAACTTTATCCCTTCAACTTTTATCTTAAACACTCCCTTTAGGGGGTTGGGGGAAACTATGGATCTACAACTTTTTGACAGGCAGGTTTACACCGACCGCCGGCATATATTAAAGCAAAATATTGGTTCAGACGGCATTATCCTGTTACTGGGTAACGAGGATAGCAGCATGAATTATAAAGACAATTGCTACCCCTTCAGGCAGGACAGCAGCTTCCTTTATTACTTCGGGCTTGATGTGCAAGCATTGGCCGCGGTAATTGATACTGATACCGGCGAAGAAGTGATCTTCGGTAATGAGCTAAGCATTGATGATATCATCTGGACAGGCACCCTGCCGTCGGTTCATGAAATGGCTGCCCTGGTTGGGGTTACCCAAACCAAACCTTATGATCAGGTAATGCATTATGTGCATAAAGCCATAACATCGGGTAGGCGGGTACATATTTTACCACCTTATCGTCCCGAAAATAAAATTAAACTGGCTAACTGGCTTAACGTAAGTCTGCAGGATGTTGCCGATCATGTATCCATCAAACTCATTAAAGCAGTTATTGCACAGCGGGTAATAAAATCGCCGCTGGAGGTTCAGGAAATGGAAAAAGCCGTTTCCATTAGTGTAGATATGCAACTGGCGGTAATAAAAAACACCCGGCCGGGAATTAAATCCTATGAGCTGGTGGCTAAAGCACATGAAATGGCCATAGCCGCTGATGCACGTTTGGGCTATCCTGCTATTATAACTCCGCACGGCGAAACGCTGCACACGCATTACTACGGGCATACACTGCAAGATGGTCAAATGTTACTATGTGATATTGGCGCCGAAAATGCTATGCATTATGGCGGCGACCTTACCCGCACATGTCCGGTTGGCCGTAGTTTTACTAACCRCCAAAAGGAATTGTATGAAGTAGTACTAACCTCGATGAATCATGCTATCAGCATGTTAAAACCAGGCGTTAGATATAAAGATATACACCTGGCGGCTTGTCAAAAACTGGTTGAGGGCCTAACACAGGTTAACCTGATGAAAGGTGATGCTGCTGAAGCAGTGGCCGCTGGTGCGCATACCATGTTTTTTCAATGCGGCTTAGGCCACATGCTGGGCATGGACACACACGATATGGAAGATCTGGGCGAACCATACGTAGGCTATACAGATACATTGAAAAAAGACACCGTATTCGGACTTAAATCGCTGCGTTTAGGCCGCGAGCTTGAGGCCGGTTATGTACTAACGGTGGAGCCTGGTATTTACATCATCCCCGAGCTGATAGACCGCTGGCAAGCAGAAAAGAAGTATGCCGATTTTATTAATTACGATGTATTGAACACCTACCGCGATTTTGGTGGCGTACGTATTGAGGATAACTTTTTAATAACCGATACAGGAAGTCATTTATTAGGTAAATATTTGCCGAAGACATTGAAGGAAATTGAGGGGTTGAAGGGATAAGGAATAAGATATCAAACTCATACGCGTCATTGCGAGGTACGAAGCAATCTCTACACAGGCAGGTTAATTATGGGAAGTCTAAATCTTTATAGTTACTCTGTATAGCATAGAGATTGCTTCGTACCTCGCAATGACATGATTGTTTTGTGCCTGATAAATCCTAATTCTCCCTTACCATTTTCTCCAACGCATCTATCCATATCGGCGAATCGTTAAGGCTTTCCACGAGCTGAACTTTTTCGCCGCCTAATGCTTTAAACTCGTCGCCGTATTCGGTTGTTACTTCATAAACGGTTTCCAGGCAATCAGCTACAAATGCAGGACAAAATACCAGCAGGCTTTTCTTGCCTTCTTTGGCCAGTTTGGCTACAATTTCACTGGTGTACGGCTGTACCCAGGGATCGTTACCCAGGCGCGATTGAAAACAAATGGTATATTTTTCCTTCGGGATATTTAATTTTTCGGCAATCAACTTTGCAGTATGGTGCGATTGTGCCGAATAGCAAAACTTATTGACATCGGTGATAGTCTGGCAGCAATCATTTGCTTTTAAGCAGTGCTGATGGGTATGGTCGGCCTTGATCAATTGCCTTTGTGGCAAGCCATGAAAGCTAAATAGCACGTGATCATACGTTTCGGGGTTGTATTTACTTGCGTTATTTGCAAAGGTCGCTATCATCCCTTCGTTATCATGAAAGGAATTAACAAACGTGATATTGGGTTTGGTTGGCCACTGCAACAGCAGCTCCATCACCTTGTCATAAACAGAACCTGTACTGGCCGATGCATATTGTGGAAACAAGGCAATAACCTGTATACTGTCAACTAAAGCATCTTTAAGCCGATTAAGGGCTGCTTCAATAGTTGGGTTTTGGTAGCGCATGGCCAGTTCAACAATGTAATCATCGCCAAGTCGCTGTTGCAGGGCTTTTTGTTGTAAAAGGCTGTAATGCATTAATGGCGAGCCGGTTTTATCGTCCCATATAGCCTGATATAATTTGGCCGATTTTGGCGCCCTGAACGGAACAATAAGACCCCGTACTAAAAGGGTACGACCTATCGGATTAATATCAATTACCCGCGGATCCATCAAAAACTCATTCAGATAAGTACGCACATCTGCCGTTGAAGGACTATCGGGGGTACCTAAATTCACCAATAAAACTGCTTTTTTACCCATAATTTAATTTCGCTGCAAAAATAAAAAATAAATGCCCCCTAACCCCTATAGGGGGAACAAATTACAAATAAATGATGCCCCCCGGCCCCCTAAAGTGGGAGTAAACAGACATAACCTAATCGTTTGTAAATCAAAAAACTCCCCTTTAGAGGGCCGGGGGCTTTCCCTATTTGCACTTGTTGTAAACGAGCGCAAGACTAAAATTTATTAATCAAAAAGCTCCTCCTTTAGGGGGTTGGGGGGCTTTCCATAACATCCACCAGGGTGTACCGGGCGATTCATGGTGCTCATAATGATATCCAAAAAAATAGCAGGATAAAAAAGCGAGTAAGTGGTTTCTTGACTGGCTGCGCGATTGATGCCTGTTATCATGCTCGCCCTTATGAGGTTGATAAGTGCCGAAATAAAACAATTGCAGGGTACTTAACAGCGATGGCACCACCCAAAACATAATCAGGTTAGGTTGCGGGATCCATAATTTTAAAATATTAAACAAAATGGCCATTACCACAATTTGCCAAACGGATAAGTAGTTACGAATAAATCTTACATACCAGCTCCAGAAACCACCTTCATGATAATCAGGATCCTGATTGGTATGTACGTGACCATGGTGCTGGTGGTGTTTGGTATACAGTTTTGGATACCAGAACGAAGCATATAGAAAAGTACAAATGTAGCCAATAAGGTTATTTATAGTGCGATTAGGTGATACTGTACCATGCATAGCATCATGAGCGGTTATAAACAACCCGGTGTACAAATGCATCTGCACCAAAATAAATACATAAAGCAGGGGATTAGCAAAACTGAAATGCCATTGCATCAATAAAATAATTGATGCGGCCCAGCAGCCAAGCACAAGCAGGGCAATAAATAAACCTGTATTTGAAGGGCTTTTTTGCATGTGTGGTATAACAGCAAAAAGCGTGCTGTTAAAATTTTTCCAGTTCGGCTTTTACTTCCTGCATCAGCCACATGGGGGTTGATGTAGCTCCGGCTATGCCAATGGTATCATTTGGCGAAAACATGGCCTTATCCAGTTCGCTTGATGATGATATGAAATAAGTGTTGGGGTTATGTTTGCGGCATACCTCAAACAGCACTTTACCGTTTGATGATTTGCGACCCGAAACAAAAACAATTTTATCAAACCTACCCACAAACTTAGGCAGGTCCTTATCGCGGTTTGATACCTGACGACAGATGGTATCATTAGCTTTAAGGTTATATCCACGTGCTATCAGCTCATCCTTTATACCATAAAACTTTTCCATGCTTTTGGTGGTCTGGGTGTACAGCGTAATATTTTGTGGCAGTTCTACATTATCCAGCTCGGCAATGTCCTGGAAAACCAGGGCTTCGTTATTGGTTTGCCCTTCCAGCCCAATTACTTCGGCATGGCCGTGCTTACCAAATATGAGTATCTTCTCGTTGGCATCGTAGGATGTTTTTATCCTGTTTTGCAGTTTTAAAACTACCGGGCACGATGCATCTATCAATGTTATATTGTTCTCTAACGCTATGCGATAGGTGTCGGGCGCTTCGCCGTGTGCACGGATCAATACCTTTTCGTTACGCAGGTTTTTCAATTCGCTGTGTTCTATAATGCGTAGCCCCCGGGCTTTCAGCCGTTCAACTTCTTCATCATTATGCACAATATCGCCCAGGCAGTACAGATATCCTTCGTCGGCCAGTATTTCTTCGGCCATATCAATAGCATATACCACCCCAAAGCAAAAGCCCGAATCCTGATCAATAGTAACCTTTAACTGATACTCTCCCATTGCATTACAAATTTACTGCAAAAATAACCGTTGATTGCAATGATTGTGTGATTATTCACGCGTTACATAAATTTTAATGTGTTCATGAGAATGCCGCGCCTGGTTTCGTTGATTTTTCCAGGTCCTTAATTCACAGTACCCAATGCCATAAAAAATATAAACTGCATAAACAGCAATACGGAGGCTACCATGCTTTGCTGTTTAAATTTAAATTTTTCAAAAACAAAAAGCATCAGCGCGCTAAGCAGGAACCAGCAGGTATAGTTTTTAATGGGAATGCTGTTACTTGTCCAATGCCAGTAATCAAATTGAGTGGCTATTGGCTCAATCAGCAGATCGAGCAGTACCAATATTACAGCTCCTCCTATTATCCGGAGCAAGGTGTTCTTAATCCTGCTCCGCTGCATAAATACACCGGTCGAGTAGATCAGTAAAAACCAGTTCACACCTATCATCAGGGGTATACTAAACAATTTAATGCCCAATGTTTCCCCATAAACGTAACTGCCGAATAGCCAGCTGGTATGTACTCCCGTAAATTCGGCCATAAAACCCATAGTAAAGATCAGCAAAGCAAAAAGAAAAAATTTGCCGTTGAATCGGTCATGGGTATATAGCACTACACTCACCATGAGTAACAAATGCCATGGTACTATTTTTAAAAACAGCACATCAAAGTAGGGAGTAACAAAACCAACAAAGCCAACAACATGAAACAGCACAATAATGATGATGGCTATACGATGTACAGGTTTCATAGCAGCCGGAAACAGCTTTTTCAAATTTTGCGCCCTTTCCATACCGTTGTTTTGGTGAGGTATTTTTGTATGGATATAACCGCTATAAGCAGCATGTTAAACATTTGCAAGGGGTGCATAATAATGTTGCTTACAGCGCTTTGGTCTGACAATAGCGAGATCATGGTACGGGTGAGCATAATTAAACCCAGCATAAAAAATATCAGGGGCAGGTTAAGGGTCATGATCACGATCATGGGGCCACCTATAACCAACACTATGTAAATTAAAAAACCTATGATACTATAATTAAACGCTGCCAAAAAGTTTTTACCGAAACCGTTTATAGCTTCGTCATAACTTTTATACATGCGGCAACTTATCATCCCGTTGGCCAGCAGCGCCTCGCCGTTATAGGCCTCTGCTTTTATTAGCCGCATGATCTCAACATCCTCAACCACCTTGTTTTTAACCGCATTATGCCATTGGTGCTGATGATAAATGGCCGCATCAAATAACATGAACTGGCCACTTGCAGCTGCAACGGCGGCGTTTTTTACCAGGTAAATTAATCGTACGGGCAGCAGGTTTAATAATATAAAATGCATCAGGGGTACTACTGCCTTCTCGCCGGGGGTTTCCATTTGCTGGTTGGTGAACAGGCTTAATAAACCCAGCTGGTGCAAATGCATCCGGTGTACCGCACTATTGATCAAACCCGGTTTTACCTCTTCATCGGCATCCAAAAAAAGCAGATATTTGCCATCGGCATGTTGAGCCAGCTGGTGGCATGCATAATTTTTACCTATCCATCCATCAGGCAATTTGGCTCCCTTTAGCACCTTGAAACCTGGATGGCTTGCTGCAAATGCCGAACAAACCGCATAAGTATCATCTGTCGATTCATCATCTAATATGATCACTTCATAATTCATATAATCCTGCTTATGAATGGAGCGGAGCAGCGTTAATATATTATCGGCTTCATTGCGGGCCGGGACCAACACAGATACCCTATCGCTATACTGCTTGCCCACCCGGTGTAATTTAGGGTTCGATATAAAATTGAACAGGGTAACCGTAAAACGCAGGATGATAAAAAAAAGGGTGATTAATATGGCAATGATCACTTTTTATAATACTATTTGGGTTTGCAGCTGTTTTGCTGAATCATAATGTTGTTGATAGGCTGTTGCCAGCTCGTCTATATCTTTATAAGTTAAACTTTCGCTTAAAGTTTTCAAATAAACGTTAACACTGGGTTTTTTATATTTAAAATGTTCAATAAATGTTGCAGCAAACATTAGCTGGAAATTATTTTTAACCCCGCTCATAATTTTCATTAAGCCTTTTTGAAAAACCATTTTATCTGTAAAATTTGAATAAAGTTTACCTTGAGGGAAAATAAGCAGCATGTTTTGCGGATCGTTTAATAACCCTGAAGCATAATCAAGCGAAGCCATCATATCCCTGGAGTTTTTATTCACGGAGAATGCGCCCATATATTTAAAAAAAGATATCTGGCGTGCGGTATCTTCCAATATCATTACATGAAATTTTTTGCCCAGCAGTTTATAGTTTAAATAATATATCAAAAAACCATCCCACCAGCTAAAGTGATTAGCCAGCAATAAAATGGCCCTATCCTGAGCAACAACCGTATGATCAAACTTAACTTCATGAAAATTACGCCCCACTATCCACAGAATATAATGATGAAAAAACCAATGTATCAAACTGTTTTTTTGCGGATGTATCATGTGCTGCAAGATACTGATTGAAACTTTAATTTAAATCAGTGAGGTATATTAACCTGTTTTTTTAACGCCTGCTGATGAAAATCGTTGATGCGTAGTTTCAACTCTTCAAATGGTACTTTGCCTGCAACACCGCAATCAAACTGATGAATATAGGCCCGTGGTTTCAATCCCTCAAAATAATCAATCAGTGTGCACTGGTAAACTATCTGACAGGGGCCGCTAATTTGCTTTATGAGTCGCTCAATACCTTTTTCAACGTGAATGTACGTGATGTGGTTGGAACAAAGTTTGCCTTGTGGAAATATGGTGACCAGATTTTCCGGATCATTCAACAGTCCTGCCGAATAAGTAAGGGATTCCAGCATATCACGCGATCCTTTTTTCATAGAAAAAGCGCCCCAGTATTTAAAATACCAGTGTTTTACAAAATGATCATGCTGCATCATAATATAAAGGCGGCGCTTTAAATTAGTAAAGGCCGTATAATTGGCAAAAAAACCATCCCACCAGCTAAAGTGGTTGGTAAGCAGCAATACGGAGTGCCCCTGGCGCGGCTCAAAGGGCAGTATATTAACCTCTTTAAAACGGCGCCCCATCCACCAGCGCATATAGCGGAAGAACAGTTTACTTAATGTATCATTTCTGCGTGATGGCAACATAAATCTATCGTACTAAATATTCATCCAGTGCCTTAATTACCAGCCAGTGCCCAAGGGACAGCTCATGCACTTCGGCATTATCCAACATACCAATAAAAGGCATAGCTGCCGATTTAGGGAACAACTGATCATTTTTCCCAAATATTAGCAGGCAATTAATTTTATATTGGTTTATCAGCGAGGCAACTTTTTCCACATCGGGCTTCAGTAGCCGTATCAAATTTAGTGTATAATAAGTATCCAGTCGCTTTTGTTCGGTATCTATTTCGTTATAGGCTATCTGGTACAGGTTATCGTCAATTATACCTGTTTTATTTACGCTTTTAAGTACAAATGGTGCCAGCCATTTACTTTTGGTAACCTTGCGAAACAGCAATTTCCCGATTGGGTTATGCAGCAAAAAATGAAAGCCCTTGTATACCGAAAGTCCGTCGGGGGCCATTAATATAATATCGTCAATGAGGTGGGCATACTCTTCCACCAGTATCAGGGCCAGGTTTGCGCCAATGGAGTAACCCATAACTGAAAACCGTTGTTCGCCATAAATCTTGAACCACTCCTGCATATAACTATGCACCATATTTTTAGGCATGCCTGCTATGATCTGTTCTTCGGTCCATCCTTCAAGTTTGCTACCGCCATGAAAAAAGTGATCAAAACCGTAAATATGATATTTAGGTAATATTGATTTTTCGAGTACGTGAAACTGCTTACCCGTCATCCCATAGCCATGAAAGGCCAGCAACGGTTTTTGACCCGAACCATATTCATGAAAATGCGCTTTACCCAAACCGGGCAGATGTAAAAAACCCATTAATAGCCCCCTAACCCCCTAAAGAGGGAATTTTTGATGTGCAAATATGCAAAATTTTAGAGAGGGGTCCCCCCTTTAGGGGGTTAGGGGGCTGATATGCGCCATGATCATTTGTGTTGCACCGGTATGTTCCTGCACATACTGGAGTATCTTTTTACTGGTGATGCTATAAAAAGCATCGTCGGTAATTAAAGTATCCGTTACCCCCTTTAGCTGGGTTTCATTACCAATACTGAAGCCGGCCTTTAGGGCTATCAGTTCGCGGGCTTCATTAAATTTTAAATAATTGGGACCAAAAATTACAGGCAAACCAAAGGCCGCGGCCTCGAGCGTGTTGTGGATACCAACCCCAAAACCGCCGCCTATGTAAGCGATATCCCCATAAGCATACAATGACGACAGCATCCCGATATTATCAATAATGAGGGAGTTATAAGTTTTAGATTGGGAGTTATGAGTTGCAAGTTGTGAGTACTTTATTGCTGATCCCTTAGGCAAAAGCTCCATAAGCTTATTAATTTTTTCCACGCTTATTTCATGCGGTGCAAAAATAAATTTCCACCCGGGATATAAAGCTGGTAATGTTGCCAGCAGCTTTTCATCTTCGGGCCAGCTACTGCCGGCTATAAATATTTTTTGCCCGCTTTTAAATTCGTTTACTAATAATACCGGCTTTGGCTGCTGTGCATTGGCCCAAACCCTGTCAAAACGGGTATCGCCGCTTATGGTTACGTTGGTAAGGCCAATGTTATTAAGCAATTGTTTTGATTGTTGATCCTGTAAAAAAAAATAGGTTACAAAGGTTAAAATTTTACGGTGCAGGCCTCCATACCATTTAAAAAACACCTGTCCGGGCCTAAAAATACCCGAAATAATATACAGAGGGATGTCCTGCCTGTTAAGCTCATTAAAATAATGGTACCAGTACTCGTACTTGGTAAATATGGCTACATCAGGTTTTATATGATCAATAAAATGGAGCGCGTTTTTTGGGGTATCCAAAGGCAGATAATAAACAGCATCAGCAAGAGGGGTGTTCTTCCTGATCTCATAACCCGATGGTGAAAAAAAAGTAATTACGGTCTTTTTATCAGGATGCCGCTCCCGCATGGCTTCTAAAATTGGCCTGCCTTGTTCAAACTCGCCAAGTGAAGCAAAATGAAACCAGATACTACCGTTAAAATGCCCAAAGTTTTGTTGTTTTCGACCTTTTATCCACAAGTTTGCCTTTGCATTAAAAAACGACGCGAGCCATATGGCGAAGTAATATAATTTGATCCCAATGTTATATAAAAACATCAATTTAAGTATGAATGATTATCTTAGCCGGGCATAAAAGTAATAACAATAATTACAATAAATAACTATGGCCCGCCCATATGCTGCAAATGTTTAGCTGAATTGATGGTTTACGGCATCCCAGCTTTAAGGATATAAAAATGTTATTTAAAAAATAAGATTACTTTTGACAGACGTAAATTTACAGCCAGCATAAAATAGCCAGATGCGGATTTTATTATCACCGTACTGAAAGAAAAACAATTAAAAATGGCAAACCGTAAACGGATATTAATAACCGGAGCAGCCGGGTTTTTAGGTTCGCATTTGTGCGACAGGTTTATAAAGGAAGATTACCATGTAATTGGTATGGACAACCTCATTACCGGCGATCTGCGCAACATTGAACACCTTTTTAAGCTGGAGAATTTTGAGTTTTATAACCATGATGTTTCCACTTTTGTACATGTACCCGGCACGCTGCATTACATCCTGCACTTTGCATCCCCGGCAAGCCCTATTGATTACCTAAAAATACCTATCCAAACCTTAAAAGTTGGATCATTGGGTACGCATAACCTGCTGGGCCTGGCCCTGGCAAAAGGGGCAAGGATGCTGATAGCTTCCACATCTGAGGTTTATGGCGACCCGAATATAAGCCCCCAGCCCGAGGAGTACTGGGGTAATGTTAACCCGGTRGGTCCGCGCGGTGTGTATGACGAGGCCAAACGTTTCCAGGAAGCCATCACCATGGCTTACCATACCTTTCACCAACTGGAAACCCGTATTGTGCGGATCTTTAATACTTACGGTCCGCGGATGCGGTTGAATGACGGGCGCGTACTGCCTGCATTTATAGGSCAGGCTTTAAGGGGCGARCCYTTAACCATGTTTGGCGATGGTTCACAAACCCGCTCMTTTTGTTATGTKGATGACCTGGTAGAAGGTATTTACCGCCTGCTGCACAGCGACTATGCACAACCCATGAACATCGGTAACCCGGATGAGATCACCATCAAACAATTTGGCGAAGAGATCATTAAACTTACCGGCACCGATCAAAAGCTCATCAGCCTGCCATTACCGGTGGA
Source organism: Mucilaginibacter sp. P4_E8 (assembly GCF_056401495.1). NCBI lineage: Bacteria > Pseudomonadati > Bacteroidota > Sphingobacteriia > Sphingobacteriales > Sphingobacteriaceae > Mucilaginibacter > Mucilaginibacter sp. P4_E8. The sequence goes on along the minus strand of NZ_JBFUJG010000005.1, from coordinate 54,341 downwards.
TGACCCCAAACAGCGCCGCCCGGATATTACCAAGGCAAGGAGCATTTTAGGCTGGGAACCCAAAGTTGCCAGAAGCGAAGGCCTGAAGATCACCCTGGATTATTTTAAATCCCTGCCTCAAAAGGAAATAAACCATAAGGATTTTGCGTACTATAATAAACGATAACATACACTACTTAAAATGAAAATATTAGTTACCGGCGGCCTGGGTTTTATTGGCTCCCATACTGTTGTTGAATTAGTAAATGCAGGCTATGAACCTGTTATTGTTGATGACCTGTCAAATTCCGACCCTAAAATATTGGATCAGATAGCCAGAATTATAGGTTACAAACCTGTTTTTCATAAACTTGACCTAAGCGATGAGCATAGCGTAAAGGAGCTGGCCGTTAATGAGCCTGATATAGATGGCATTATTCATTTTGCCGCTTTTAAAGCAGTAGGCGAATCGGTACAAAAACCGCTTAAATATTATCGTAATAATTTTTACTCCTTAATTAATTTGTTGGAAACCTATTACGGTAAGCCATTGAATTTTGTTTTTTCGTCAAGCTGCACGGTTTATGGGCAGCCTGAACATTTACCGGTTAATGAGTCTGCGCCGGTGCAACCTGCGCAATCGCCTTATGGCAATACCAAGCAAATAGCCGAAGAGATATTACAGGATATGATCGCATCGGGCAGTAGCTATAAGGTAATATCGTTAAGATATTTTAATCCTGTAGGCGCACATGAAACCGCGCTCATAGGCGAACTGCCTATAGGTGTGCCGCAAAACCTGGTACCCTTCATTACCCAGACCGCCATAGGTAAGCGCCAAAAAATAACCGTGTTTGGCAATGATTATAATACGCCTGATGGTAGCTGTGTTCGTGATTATATACACGTGGTTGATTTAGCTAAAGCACACGTAGCAGCCCTTAAATTATTGGAAAAGGACGACTTTAAAGGATACGATGTGTTTAATATAGGTACTGGCCGTGGTAATACGGTATTAGATGTGATACATGCTTTTGAACGTGCCACCGGCGTAAAAGTAAACTACGAAATAGGTCCCCGCCGCAGCGGTGATGTGGAGCAGGTTTGGGGCGATGTAACTAAATCAACAAATAAATTAGGCTGGAAAGCTCAATTGGGCATTGATACCATGATGTCATCAGCCTGGGAATGGGAAAAATACATATCACAAAATCCTTTGTAAATTAATATTTGTCAAATGCAAAAGATCATTATTACGGGTGGTGCTGGTTTTATTGGGTCGCATGTAGTGCGCCGCTTTGTAAAAAACTACCCTGACTATACTATTATTAATTTAGATAAACTTACTTACGCGGGTAACCTGGCCAACTTACGCGATATTGAAGATGAGCCTAACTACAGGTTTATAAAAGGCGATATTGTTGATATACCGTTTGTTAATGAATTATTTGCTGACGAAAAGCCTGATGCGGTGATACACCTTGCGGCAGAATCACATGTTGACCGCTCAATTGTAAGTCCGTTGGAGTTTGTAATGACTAATGTGGTGGGTACAGTTAACCTGTTAAATGCAGCCCGCGAAAACTGGAAAGGCAGGTATGACCAAACGCGCTTTTACCACGTTTCAACTGACGAGGTATATGGAACCCTGGGCAATACAGGGATGTTTACCGAAGAAACCGCCTATGACCCCCATTCTCCATACTCGGCATCAAAAGCCAGCTCAGACCACTTTGTGAGGGCCTACCAGGATACTTATGGCTTAAACACTGTATTGTCTAACTGTTCAAATAATTATGGCTCTTATCACTTTCCTGAAAAGCTGATTCCGCTGGCCATTAATAATATTAAACAAGGCAAACCTGTGCCTGTGTATGGTAAAGGCGAAAACATACGCGACTGGCTTTGGGTTGAAGATCATGCACGCGCAATTGATCTTATTTTTCATAAAGCTAAAGCCGGATCAACTTATAACATAGGCGGCCATAATGAATGGAAGAACATTGACCTGATTAATTTGTTATGTAGTATACTTGACAAAAAACTGAACAGAGCAGCCGGTGAATCGGCCAAACTGATCACTTACGTAACAGACAGGGCAGGGCATGATCTGCGTTATGCAATTGATGCTTCCAAACTTAAAAATGATCTGGGATGGGTACCCGGTATAACCTTTGAAGAAGGACTTGAAAAAACTGTTGACTGGTACCTGGCTAATGAAGAGTGGCTTGAAAATGTTACATCGGGCCATTATCAGCAGTATTACAACGAACAGTATACTAATCGTTAACTATGTTTGGGTTATTTAAAAAGAAACAGGAAAAAAAACATGTGAACTTTAACTATGAATCAATCATGGTTGATATGCACTCACATATATTGCCTGGGATTGATGACGGTGCAAAAACACCTCAGGACTCCATTATACTTATACGTAAGATGATGGAACTGGGGATAAAAAAGATTATTGCCACGCCACATGTCATGATCGACTTTTACAGAAACACGCCCGAAACCATAGCCGATTCTCTTGACTTATTAAGGGCCGAGCTGATAAAGGAAAACATTGATATACCTATTGAAACAGCTGCCGAACATTACTTTGACGAAACTTTTGAAGCAAGAGTTAATGAAGGCAGACTAATGACCATGGGCGACAATTATGCTTTGTTTGAGTTCTCGTTCATCAACCAGCCGCCAAATGCAGTATCGGTTATACAAAAAATGAACGATAAAGGATATAAACCTATTTTAGCCCATCCGGAAAGATACCCATACATGGATCTGGAGCAATTTAAAAACCTGCATCACTGGGGTTGCAACTTCCAGTTAAATACCATTTCGTTAACCGGTTATTATGGTAAGGATGCTAAAAGGCTGGCCGAAACTTTAATAGATAACGAACTGATAGATTTTATATCAAGCGATATGCACCACCCAAAACATGCAGCGGCATTTGGCGAAGCATTACGTACAACTTATATTGAAAAGCTGCTTTTTGATTATCCTTTAAAAAACAAACTATTGTTTTAAGAGAGAACGGACTTTTGGAGCAAGGAACAGGGTTAAATCGCAAAATACAAGACTATAAGAATCAGGATACAAGAAAAACGTAATTGCGAGCGTAGCGYGGCAATCTCATCATGCAGATTAATTGCTCATTCCTGGTGTTTCATCTTTTGTCCAAAAATCTTTTATCCTAAGAATTACTCGTAACGTAAAGCTTCAACCGGGTCAAGTTTAGCCGCTTTTTTTGCTGGGTAATAGCCCGATATAAGGCCAATAAAGGTACATAGTAATACGGCAAAAATCAGCCATGCCCATGGCACAACAAATGCTCCGCTAATTTGAACAGCAATAAGGTTACCCGCTGCCATACCCAATATTATTCCCGCAACACCACCTATAAGGCATATTACAATAGCCTCAATTAAAAATTGTTTACGTATTACGGCAGGCGTTGCTCCAATAGCCTTACGCACACCAATTTCGCGGGTTCGTTCGGTAACTGATACTAGCATGATGTTCATAAGCCCTATGGCTGCTCCAATTAAGGTAATAATACCCACCGCAAACCCTGCAATGGTAATACCAAGCAACTGGCTTGAAAGCTCCTGTTGTATAGAGTCGCTCCGGGTTATCTCAAAATCATCAGCGTTGGCAATATTAAGGCCGCGAACATTTCTAAATAAGGAGGTAGCTTCGCCTATGGTGGCATCTAAAGCACCCGGGCCGTTTACCTTAACCGTTAAGGTGTATGATAGGTTACGTACAGTATCAATCTGTTTTGCCTTAAGTATCGGGATAACACAAAATTTATCGCCGCCAAAAGAGCTTGAACCCTTTGACGCAATTACTCCAACTATGCGATATTTATTATCGCCTATAAAAAGTGATTTGTTAATTGGATCTTCACTTTTAAAAAGTTTTGATTTAATCTCATCGCCTATAATCACCACATTGGCCCCGTGCTCTAACTCTGATGACGAAAAACTACGTCCAAATGATAATTTTTTCCCACTGGTGAGCAGGTAGTTTTCGTTTGAGCCCGAAATAGAAATATTAGGGTTTGTTTTTTGATTGCCGTATTTGGCTACTGCTGTACCGGTAACATCTAAATTAATAGCGGTTACTACAGGTAGTTTAAAGGTTTTTTTAAAGCGTTCGGCCTGGTCATAAGTAATGGATGGATAAGCCTTACGGTGGCCGCCATTACCAAAGTTGAGCCCCTCTCCACGGTTTTGAATAGTGAATGAGTTTGCACCCAGATCTGCAAAGGCGTCATTAGTAAACTGCCGTATGCCCTCAATAGCGGTTAATATACCAACCAGGGCCATAATACCAATAGCTATAATTAACGATGTAAGTGACGTACGCAGCCTGTTGCCGGCTATGGATTGTAACGCTATCGAAATATTTTCTTTATAGGAGGTTTTAACCGGCATGGTATAAAAATAAAAAAACTTTGGGGTTTGACTGTGTACTATACCAATTTGTTACAGGAAAATATACAAATAAGTCATCATGAAATATTAGCGTAAAACACTTTCATGTTCTCACTCCGGCTACAACAAGAATAATAAAAGAGTTTAATAACTCTCCCTACTTCAGACGCTTATATGTTTCTATTGATTTTTGCGTAGAATCGCTTATAACCTGTGAATATTCATCTTTACCCTTAAAGGTGATCTTAATAGCAAATTTCCTGTTCAACAGTTGTGGATGATTTGATATTTCATCTTCTTCTCTAAGGGTGTCATTTACTAAGCTGAAAACACCATAACCAAATCCGTTTTTAAATTTGCGGCCCTCTTTATCAATTGGATAACGGTGAACAAACATGAAATGCCCTCCTTTAAATATTTTGTATTGGGTTGGTGTTTGTTTTACAGTGTCTTTTCCAGTTACCGAATAAGTTGCATCCATTTTCCATAAACCATCCAAAGCCGAAGTATCTGGTGCCGGCACTTTAGCATAAACCTCGGTCATCTTATAGCTTACGTTACGCAATCTTAATATATCTGGAATAACCTGTGTATAACCCGTATCGGTTCTGGTTACTTCCAGCTTAAAATTAATGGTCGAATCAAGCCGGCGGCTGCTGTAGATGTTGCTCTCAACAATTTTATTAACAGAGTCCAGTTTATAAGAGCCTACGCCAAATCCAACAGAAGAATCGGGCGCTAAAGCCGCGTACATAAAATATTTGTCGGTATAGATTTTTACCTGTGTTCTTGCATAAATTGTATCCTTTCCACCACCACTAAGCATTTGTTTTTCCAATTTATATACACCCTCTTGAGTTGGTGCTTTCTTTGATGATTTGCAGCCCGCTATTACGGAGATAAGCAAAACTGCAACTATTATAAATTTTTTCATTTTGTTTAAGTTTAATAGTGATTTTGATACCATTTATGGATGAGAGTCTTTATTTTATTTATAGCTGCAATCATTATTACCGGCAAGTAAGAATGCTTATGAGAACGCTATAAAGGGCATGGGGTCTCCTTTCTCATAAATTTAGTTTTGAAGTTTATTGGTATAATAAATTTATGCATAATATATCTGAAAATCAACTAATCCATGAAATATATTATGGGCTGCTAAGGCGAAGATCAAGGCTACTTAACATATAATGATGAATACCAATCATTGATACTTCATTATTACATATAAATTTTGGAGAGTTAGGTATACAAAAAAAGGCAGCCTAAAGGCTGCCTTTCAATAATATCTTATGTTATAAATTTATACCGAGAACGAAGTTCCGCATCCGCAGGTGCTTGCAGCATTGGGGTTGTTAAAAGTAAACCCGCGTGCGTTTAAGCCATCCTGAAAATCTATCTGCATACCCATCAGGTACATACCATGGGCTTTGTGCATAAATACTTTTAATCCGTCAATGTAATGTTCCTGGTCACCATCCTTTTTCTGGTCAAAACCCAAAATGTAGTTCATGCCTGAGCAGCCACCACCTTCAACACCAACACGCAAGCCAAAGTCGTCACCTATTTCTTGCTGGTCTCTTAATTTAAAAAGTTCTTTAACGGCTCCCTGTGTAAAGGATACCGGTGCAATTTCAACAGCAGTACTCATCTTATTTTTTATTTAACTATACAAATATAAGGTAAAATGTGGATTTTTGCTGCAACCGGTATTTTATGACCTCTGTTTAACATTTTATAAAACATGCAAACGTTACCCTATTTACTTGATATTTTAAAATATACCATTGCCGGCATTGGCGTTGTATGGGTAGCGTTATATTTATTTAAGCCATATCTTGACAGGGCCGAACACATACAACTGCTGGAGTTGAAAAGAACCATTAGCAACCAAACACTGCCTTTGCGTTTACAGGCTTATGAACGGGTTGTATTATTTATTGAACGGGTTAACCCGGCCAGCATGCTTGTACGCCTGAATGCAACATCCCTATTGGCTGCCGAATTGCAACTCCTGGTAATTACCGAGATCCGTAACGAATTTCAGCATAATATTACGCAACAAATTTATGTAAGCAACCGCGTTTGGAACGTGGTTAAACGGGTTAAGGACGATACCCTGAGCCTGGTAAACAACGCGGTTAAGGCTCTGCCGCAGGATGCATCGGCTATGGACCTGAGTAAAACCATCCTGTTACATTTAAGCCAGCTGGAGCAGGACCCTTATGAAATAGCTACCGGCCTGGTTAGGCAGGATATGGAAGAATTATTTTAATCCCATGGCCGAAAAAAAATTCACTACCACATCGGGTATCGAAATTAAGGAGGTATACACCCAGCCATCATCAATGAATGAGCTGCCAGGTGAATTTCCTTTTACCCGCGGCATCCAGAAAGACATGTACCGGGGTAAAGCCTGGACCATGCGCCAGTATGCCGGGTTTTCAACAGCCGAGGAATCAAACAAGCGGTATCACTACCTCCTGGGCCAGGGCACAACAGGTTTATCGGTTGCTTTTGACCTGCCTACACAAATAGGTTATGACTCTGACCATGAACTTGCCGAGGGTGAAGTAGGCAAGGTAGGAGTAGCTATTGACTCCTTAAAAGATATCGAGATCCTGTTTGATGGTATTGCCCTTAAGGACATCACTACCTCCATGACCATAAATGCCACGGCGCCTATATTGCTGGCCATGTATATTGCCCTGGCAAAAAAACAAGGTGCCGATCTGAAACAAATTTCGGGTACGGTACAGAATGATATTTTAAAGGAGTATGCCGCGCGTGGTACCTATATATACCCGCCCGCGCCATCCATGCGGCTCATAACAGATGTTTTTGAATATTGCAGCAAAGAAGTACCTAAATGGAACACCATATCCATTTCGGGCTATCACATACGCGAAGCTGGTTCAACCGCCGTACAGGAACTGGCGTTTACCCTGGCCAATGGCAAAGCCTATTTAAAAGCCGCCATTGATAAAGGCCTTGATATTAATGTATTTGCAAAAAGGCTCTCTTTCTTTTTTAACTGCCATAACAACTTTTTTGAGGAGATAGCCAAATTCAGGGCAGCCCGTCGTATGTGGGCGCATATTACCAAAGAGCTTGGCGCTACAGATGCCGGCGCGCAAAAATTGCGTTTCCATACCCAAACAGGGGGTTCAACCTTAACCGCACAGCAGCCGCTTAATAATATTATACGGGTAAGTAATCAGGCATTGGCTGCCGTATTGGGTGGTACACAATCATTGCATACCAACGGGTATGATGAAGCCTTGTCATTACCTACCGAGGCCGCGGCCAAAATAGCTCTTCGTACCCAGCAGATCATCGCCTTTGAAAGCGGTGTTACCGATACTGTTGATCCATTGGCAGGCTCCTATTTTATAGAGGCATTAACCGATGAGATAGAAGCAGCAGCGCAACTGTACCTGGATAAGATAGATGCTATGGGCGGCGCTGTTAAAGCCATTGAGCAGGATTACATTCAACAGGAAATAGCGGCTTCGGCCTACCAGTACCAGAATGATATTGAAAGCGGAGAAAAAGTATTGGTTGGTGTAAACCGCTTTACACAACAGGAAGATGCCGCGATAAATGTGTTCAGGGTTGATGAYGCTATCCGCAAAATGCAAATTGAAAAGATAGCTTTACTTAAAAGCGGCAGGGATAACCAGGCGGTTACCATCAGTTTACAGCAATTACAAGAAGCCGCAAAAGGGAAACAAAACTTAATGCCTTATATACTTACCGCAGTAGAGTGCTATGCTACCTTAGGCGAAATTGCAGATACCCTCCGGAATGTTTTTGGCGAATATTAATACAGTGTGTAGTTTTTTTTGAAAACTGCCAAACTGGTTCACCAATAATCAAAAATCAATATTAAATTTATTTAGCACTAAACCAGAGCTTTATTTTTTAACAGTAGAGATACACATTTATTGGCTCAACAATTGCTGCAAAGCAACTCTATAATAAATAATTATAACCCAGATAGTTGTCCTTATTTTTTGTTAAATTGATCGGACAATATCAATTGGGAGCTAATGGAAATATAATTATGATTTTTATTGTGAAATATAACATTTTATATGGATTTCTCACTAAAGAACTGATTATTATATCATAAATTTATTTGTCAAAAAAGTGAAAATTTAATTTTTTTATAAGCTTTTTTTGGCAATATTCGATGTTCCGTAGCAGGCCCAAAAGATGTTTCGCTGGGGGTTGGAAATCAATATTTTACTAATATATATATGGAAAAAACTTGTACTAGCGTTTGGAATAGCTGCCTCCAGATCATAAAAGATAACATACCAGCACAAAGCTTTAAGACTTGGTTCGAGCCAATAAAAGCTTTGCGTATGGAAGGAAGCGTCTTGACGATACAAGTACCAAGTTTATTTTTTTACGAATGGCTTGAAGAACACTATGTAGGTTTACTACGCAAAACAATAAAAAAACAATTAGGCGACGAAGGGCGTTTAGAGTATAATATTGTTGTTGAGCAATCATCAAGTAAACCATACACAACTAACATGCCTTCGAACGGAAATGGCGCCGAGTCAAAACATCAGTCAATGCCGATACCCATCTCGATCAATAAGGACATAAAAAACCCTTTTGTGATACCCGGCTTGAAAAAATTAAATGTAGATCCGCAACTGAACAGGAACTATACCTTTGAAAATTTTGTTGAAGGTGACTGTAACCGTTTGGCACGTTCTGCAGGTTATGCTGTTGCTGCAAAACCTGGTGGCACTTCATTTAACCCTTTAATGATATATGGCGGCGTAGGTTTGGGTAAAACCCACCTGGCCCAGGCAATTGGTAATGAAATAAAACGCTCATTACCTGACAAACTTGTACTTTATGTATCGTGCGAGAAGTTTACCCAACAGTTTGTTGACGCACTTAAGCATAATAACATTAATGACTTTGTGAACTTTTACCAGGCTATTGATGTACTGATCATGGATGATGTACACAATTTTGCCGGTAAAGAAAAAACACAGGATTTCTTTTTCCATATTTTTAATCACCTACATCAATCAGGCAAGCAACTGATCATTACATCAGACAAAGCGCCTAAGGATTTGGCTGGTTTGGAAGAACGTCTGCTTTCAAGATTTAAATGGGGTCTTTCGGCTGATCTGCAGATCCCTGATCTGGAAACCCGCATGGCTATCCTGAAAAATAAAATATACCAGGACGGCATTGAACTTTCAAACGATGTAATTGAGTACGTTGCACATAACATTGATAACAATGTGCGTGAGCTTGAAGGCGCCATGGTATCCCTGCTGGCACAATCAACCCTTAACCGCAAGGAGATTGACCTGAACCTGGCCAAGCAGATGCTCAAAAATTTTGTCAAAAATTCATCCAAAGAAATTTCGATGGAATACATTCAAAGCCTGGTTTGCGAGTATTTTGAAGTACCCATTGAGATGGTAAAATCACAAACCCGTAAACGCGAAATTGTACAGGCAAGACAAATATCCATGTACCTGGCCAAGGCACATACCAAAAGCTCATTAAAATCTATTGGTCATTTCTTTGGCGGTCGTGATCACTCTACAGTAATATACGCCTGCCAAACCGTTGAGGACCTTATTGATACCGATAAGAAATTTAAAGGTTACGTTGCCGACATTCAAAAGAAACTTAAAATGTCTTAACAGACCTATTATCATATTACTATGGGGCCCTGCATATTTTATGCAGGGCTTTTTTGTTGCAAATGGGCGTTTGATGTCGGCCGGAGGCCGGATAATAGTTGCCACTCGGCTGAAGCCCATAGATGTTCAGAAGAATTATTTTCTATAAAAATTTGTCATTTCGATWGAGCATGGGYCGGCATGAGCGCTGCGCGAAAGAGAAATCTTGTAYAATATACAAARCGAATTTGCRGRTCGTATAAGATTTCTCCTCGTACCCCGTTCGAAATGACAACGTTTTTATTTCTTCCGAACACCTGTGGGCTCAAGTCGAACGACTGCTGGGGCTGACTATTTTTTATTTAGATTTTCGGCTGTCCTAATTAATATGTCTGCATATTTATATATTTCATCAATTCCATTAATGTCATACTTGATCTCTTTTTTGCTTTCATCAAGTACAACAAGATACTTTTTGCTATTAAGATATAAGCGGCAGATTGTTTTCCTATTATTGTCGTCAAGCAAAATAGCGAAATAAGATTGAGCATCCCGGTATGTTATTCTTGTTGATTCGATAATTTGCCTTAAAATTGATTTTACAATATAAAACCCTTCAAGTTCTTCTTCTGTAGTAATAATGTTTGACGCCGTTTTTTCTTGTGCCTCTTCAACCTTTGTAGCTTCTTCTGTATCCTTTTTCTTTTCTTGATTTAGTGCAGACTTTAACCTTTCATTAATCGTATCATTTATTAATTGATTAAATGATCGTTTAACTATGGGTATAAATTGTTCTTTAATTTTTGCCGTTAACACGCCAGGATAAATTTGTTTAGTAAAAAATGCAACAAAGTTTTCAGAAGGTGAATCAATCTCTTTATTAAGAATTAATTTTAACTCATTAAGGTATTTAAGCTCACTTGCTGTATTTGTTATGTTACCTTCATCAAAATAAGATTTATGGAACTTTTTTAATTCTGCAATTTCAACTTCCTTAATCTCAGTTAGTTTAAACTCAAAAAATGGGGTTGTATCCATTTTATTTTTCTCAACTAAATCGGTATAAAAACGATAGGTCATCCCATTTGACAATAAGCCAAATTTAGCCTTTGTGGTATGAAAGTATCTAAATAGCTGAGAATTATGTGGGTCAAGATTTTCAAGATGATGTTTGCATTCAATTAAGATAGCTGGCTCGCCGTCTTTCATTATAGCATAATCAACTTTCTCACCTTTTTTTATACCTATATCGGCGATAAATTCGGGATTTACTTCAACAGGATTAAATACATCATACCCCATTATTTGTATAAAGGGCATAATTAATGCATTCTTAGTAGCTTCTTCGGTTTGAATTTGTGGAAGCATTTTTTCAGCACGCGCTGCGAGCTGTAAGATTTGGTCTTTAAAATCCATTGGGTAAGATTTAGGTTTAAGGTATTAAAGGTAATGTAATTGTTAATAATAACAAATATCCTTTAATACGGCCTGCGAAATCCCAATACCTTATCCCTTGATTCTTATCCCCCCACAGGCGCCATCATTTTCAAAATGGCGTCTACATATTGGCGGTCGTTGGCTAAGCGGGGTACTTTATGCTGGCCTCCTAATTTACCCTTCTCTTTCATCCAGTTAAAAAAGGTGCCTTCAGGGGCGCGCCGTACAATGGGACGACGCAGCGCCATATCTTTAAAACGCTTGGCATCATAGTCGGAGTTGATACGGCGCAGGGTTTCGTCGAGCAGGTCAACAAAGCGTTCAAACTCGGCGGGTTTCTTTTCAAATTCAATGATCCATTCATGCGCGCCGCATTGGTCGCCATTAAAGTAAACGGGGGCCGCGGTATACTCCCTGATAATGGCGCCGGTTTGGCGACAGGCTTCTTCCAGGGCACGCTCGGCATTATCAATGATCACTTCTTCGCCAAAAGCATTGATAAAGTGCTTGGTACGCCCTGTAACCTGTATACGGAAAGGAGATAAACATGAAAACTTAATGGTATCGCCTATCATATACCGCCAAAGCCCGGCATTGGTAGTAATGATGAGGGCATAGTTTTTATCCAGCTCCACTTCATCAAGCGTAAGTGTGGCTGGATTATCGTCATGCAGGTGCTCTATGGGCAAAAATTCATAAAATATACCGTAATCCAGCATGAGCAGCATATCACCGGGTTCTTTTGTATCCTGTATGCCAAAGAAGCCCTCAGATGCATTATAATTCTCCAGGTAATACATATCATCGCTGGGGATCAAATTTCTAAACTGCTCACGATAGGGGGTAAAATTAACTGCGCCATGAAAATACATCTCCAGGTTGGGCCATACTTCGAGCAGGTTTTTTTTGCCGGTAATTTCCAGTATACGTTTAAACAGCACCAGGTTCCATGTAGGTACACCACTGATGCTGGTAACATTCACATCTTTGGTAGCGTGGGCTATCTTCTCAATTTTTTCTTCAAAATTTTCGAGCAGCGCTATATCCAGGTCGGGGGTACGGTGAAATTCGGCCCACAGCGGCAGGTTTTTCATGATCACCGCCGAAAGATCGCCAAAGGAAGTTTCGGCATTAAGCTGACTGATCTGGTGACTGCCCCCCAGGGTCAATATCTTCCCCGTGAACATACGGGCATTGGGCTGGTTATTAAAATAGATGGTTAACAGGTCCTTACCACCCTTAAAGTGGCACTCTTCCAACGCTTCCTCACTAACCGGTATAAACTTGCTCCTATCGTTCGTGGTGCCCGATGATTTGGCAAACCACCGGATCTCAGATGGCCATAACACATTTTTCTCCCCGGTGAGCATCCGCTCTATATAGGGCTTAAGTGTATCGTAATTTTGAATAGGCACACGCTCCTTAAACTGGTTAAGGTTCTCGATACTTTTGTACTGGTATTTTCGGCCCCATTCAGTACTTTCGGCACCTGATATTAATTGCTCAAACCACTCCTCCTGCACTTCATTAGGGTATTTCATAAAAAGCTCTATCTGATGGATACGCTTTTTCATGAACCAGGTAAACACAGAGTTAAAGATAGTCATAGGTTATATAATTGAATCAAGAGATTAGAATCAAGATATGAAAAAATTAAGTTAATCATATAGACCCACTCAACCTATTATTATTTTTCCTGATTCCTTGCTCTAATCTCTTGATTCTTATTGAGGAAATACTTTTCTTTTCAAAACAAAATTAGCCCCCAGATATACCTTCCGCACCATTTCATTTTCGGCTAATATTTCAGGCACGCCCGATTCCAGTATCTTACCCTCAAAAAGCAGGTAAGCGCGGTCGGTAATGGACAATGTTTCCTGCACGTTGTGGTCTGTAATCAGGATGCCTATATTACGGTGCCTTAGCTTGGCCACCATAGCCTGGATCTCTTCAACCGCTATTGGGTCAACCCCGGCAAAGGGTTCATCCAGTAAAATAAAGTTTGGTTCGGCAGCCAGGGCCCGGGCAATTTCGGTACGGCGGCGCTCACCACCCGATAACAGGTCGCCCCGGTTTTTACGTACTTTATGCAAACTGAATTCATCTATCAGTTCTTCCAGCTTATCGCGCTGCCTGTCCTTGGGCATATTGCCCATTTCCAGCACGGCTTTGATATTATCCTCTACCGAAAGCTTGCGGAACACCGAGGCTTCCTGTGCCAGATATCCAATACCTTTCTGAGCGCGACGGTACATTGGGTCGCCGGTTATATTCTTATCATCCAGAAAAATAGCACCCTCGTTGGGTTTAATCAGCCCTACTATCATATAAAACGAAGTTGTTTTACCGGCGCCATTAGGCCCCAGCAAGCCCACTATCTCGCCCTGCGCTACCTCGAACGATACATCGTTAACAACCGTTCGTTGTTTGTATTTCTTTACTAAATTTTCTGCTCTTAGTATCATGTTGAGTTCTGAGTCTTGATTTATCGTTTAGTATAAAGCAAGGCCAATACCTAACACTTTACCTTATGACTTAAGACTATTTACTTACGACTTAATCCTTATTCCTTTTATATTCAATTGTATCGTGCGTCTTTCGCGCCAAACGTTTTCTTCAATGCTGTAGCAAATATCAAATGGCACCCCGCTTTTTAATTGTGGCAGATATTCGCCATGATTAAAGGCTATACAATCAAACGCTGCCGAACCTTCCTGCATCACGGCCATTTTAATATGTGTCGCGCCAACCAGGCCGGCATTACCGCTAACATACACATTTTTACTTATGAAAACCGGCGCCATATTTTCAGGGCCGAACGGTGCAAACTGGTTTAATATCCTGAAAAATTTTGGTTCTATTTGGCTTAAACGTAATTCGGCGTCAATTTGTATTTGCTGTATCAATTGTTCGGCTGTTATAGTTGCACTCACCACTTCTTCAAACCGAGTCTTAAACGCTTCTACATTCTCGGGGGCCATGGTTAGTCCGGCTGCATATTTGTGTCCTCCAAATTGTATTAGCAGGTCCTTACATTCGCAAAGGGCCTCATAAAGGTCATAACCTAAAACCGAACGTGCCGAACCAGCCACATACCCGTTTGAACGCGTAAGTACAATGGTTGGCCGGTAATATTTTTCGGTAAGGCGCGATGCTACAATGCCAATAACCCCTTTATGCCAGTTTTCGTTAAAAACCACGGTAGATTTACGCCCGATCAACACCTCATCATTATCTATTATACTCAAAGCCTCATCGGTAATGTTCAGGTCGTGGCCCTTGCGCTCCGTATTGCGGGTATTGATCATCAGGCCTTTTTCTTTGGCTACATTTTCGTCTGTAGCTATCAGCAGTTCTACCGCGTGTTTGGCATCATCAATGCGGCCGGCGGCGTTAATACGCGGCCCAAGCAAAAATACCACGTCTGATATAGTAAAGCTACCTGTACGCCCGGCTACCTCCATTAATGTTTTTACGCCGATGCAGGGATTGGTATTGATTTTTTGCAGACCAAAGTACGCTAAAACCCTGTTTTCGCCGGTGATGTGTACAATATCACAGGATATGCTGATGGCTACCAGGTCAAGAAAGCAGCTCACCTCTTCAAAGGGGATATCATGTTTCTCGGCATAGGCCTGTATCAGTTTAAAACCAATACCACACCCCGATAGTTCTTTGTATGGATACTCGCAATCGTTACGCTTTGGGTCAAGCACCGCGATAGCGGCAGGCAGTTCGGCACCAGGCAAGTGGTGGTCACAGATAATAAAATCAACTCCTTTGGTATTGGCATAATCAATTTTATCAACCGATTTAATACCGCAATCAAGCGCAATAATCAGCGTAAAACCATTCTCCGCAGCGTAATCTATACCCTGGCTTGATATGCCATAACCCTCCTTATAACGATCAGGTATATAATACTCCAGGTTTTGATAACGCCCCTTAAAAAACCCGTAAACGGTGGCAACCGCGGTTGTACCGTCCACGTCATAATCACCGTATATTAATATTTTTTCGCCAGCGGCTATGGCATCTTCAATACGAGTAATCGCCTTTTCCATATCCTTCATCAGGAAAGGGTCATGAAGGTGCCTTTGATCGGGCCTGAAGAAGTAGCGGGCTTCATCATAGTTACTTATACCCCTATGAACCAGCAGCGTACTTAAAACCGTATCAATATTAAGGTCGACGGCTAATTTTTTGACCACCTCATGATCAGCATTATCCCTTACCGTCCAACGTTTATTCATACATTTGCAGCTTAAAAACAGTAAAGATAGCTAAATCGGGTATCAAGTAGTTAGTATCAAGTATCAAGACAGTGGTGTTTTTTTATAAAGACCTCAAAATCTTGATACTTGATACTAACTACCTGATACTAAAAATATATACTATGGAAATTTTCGCGTTAGGTGAGGGCTCGTATTCGGTTGATGCAACCAAGAAATTTATTCCCTTTAACCCCCAAACTGACAATCCAAAAGACCGCCCGGCTTCATTATTTATACACGTTAACCCTTTCCTTATTAAAACAAACCATGACCTCATTGTGCTGGATACAGGTCTTGGTTTTAAAGACACGCGCGATGAGCTACTGATACATCAAAACATACGCAATGCCGGTTTTGATCCCGAAGAGGTTACCCTGGTACTGATGTCGCACCTGCACTATGACCACTCGGGTGGTTTGGTGGTTGAGCGTAATGGCAAATTAGAGCCCAGTTTTCCGCAGGCACAGCACGTGATACAACGCCAGGAATGGGAAACCGGTCTTGCCGGCAAGTCATCATCATACCATAAGGAAATATTTGAGGCGCTGCAAAGCGCCAACATCGCCTTTGTTGAAGGTAGTGGTGAGTTACAACCAGGCATCAGGTATGAGCATTCCGGCGGTCATTGTCCTTATCATCAGGTGTTTTGGATAGAAATGGAAGGGGAAAAAGTACTTTTTGGAGGTGACGAGCTGCCAGAGCCAGAACAGTTGATCAGAAAATTTATAGCTAAATATGATATGGACGGGCGGAAAGCAATGCAACTACGTGAAGAGTATGGGAAAAAGGCAGCAGAGGAGGGATGGACCTGCCTGTTTTATCATTCTAAATCGTATGCTATAGGTAACGTATTGCGAGATGGTGACCACTTTAAAGTTACACCCGCTTAATTTTGGGGTTCTACTTCAAAAAGCTCTTTTATTTTTTCTACATTAAGCGGTTTGGATATAAAATCCTTTACCAATGGATATGATTTTGCCTTATTAATATCGTTGCTGAACACAGATGACGAAATGATATATATTTTACTTTTACCCAAAGGATCAATATTAAGACGTTTAAATTCTTCTAAAAACTCCCATCCGTTCATGATAGGCATATTTATATCCAGCAAAATATAGTCAGGCATCTTATTAGGATCCTTCCGCTGTATATCAGCCAGCTGATCAATGGCAAATTTTCCGTTTAAACAGGCCATGATCTCTGTATTTAATAATGCTTTTTTTATTAATTTAATTGAAATGAAATTGTTTATTTCATCATCATCAATCAATAATACACTAACAGGCTTGGTATTAATTGTCATAACGTATTTTAAATATGTGTACTTTATTAATAGATTATACTTATACGCTGCGCGAAATTAAAAAGTTATATTCCTATAAGTTGTAAATCCAAATATTGTTTTAATTGCGTGGATTAATAACTGAAAAAACAAGGTATTTATTTTAATCTGCCTTATATAATTTTCAAAGCCATACCACCAAAGTGTATTGAACCATATGTAATTAAAAACACCAATTACAAGTTCCAAAGTAAAAACACTCAATCAAAGCCAAAAAGAACGTGTTTTTAACATTAATTTTACTTTATTTAAGCAAAAAACAGCAACTGTGTACCCGAAGTTGCGGCATTGTAAAATCGGAAATTTTAAAAAAACAGGTGAATAAAATGATTACCGAGCGATCAAATGACTAAAAAGAGGCGAATGGTTAGAAGATGTGCAGACATGCAAATTTGAAATAATTTGCACATCTGCACATTTGAAATCGCGCACTTACTCTATCACGCTTTCCTCGAAGGCATAATCTTCCAGCGGCGGACATGAGCAGATCAGCGTACGGTCGCCATAAGTATCATTAACACGCCCTACTGATGGCCAAAATTTATAAGCTGCTACGTAAGGGAGCGGGAATGCCGCTTTTTGACGGGTATATGGGTGCTCCCATTCGTTACCGGTAATTACAGCAACAGTATGTGGCGCATTTTTTAATGGGTTATCTGTTTTGTCTGATATGCCATCGGCTACATCGGCAATTTCATGACGTATGGCTATCATGGCATCGCAAAAACGGTCAAGTTCATGCTTAGGTTCTGATTCCGTAGGCTCCACCATAACCGTACCCGCAACCGGGAACGATACAGTTGGCGCATGGAAACCATAGTCCATCAGTCGCTTGGCAATATCTGTAACCTCAATACCAAAAGCTTTAAATGAGCGGCAATCCAGTATCATTTCGTGAGCACAACGGCCATTGGCACCGGTGTATAATACCGGGAAGTGATCCTGTAACCTTGCTTTAATATAGTTGGCATTCAGGATAGCATAACGTGTGGCATTGGTTAAACCATCGGCACCCATCATGGCGATATAGGCATGTGATATGATCAGGATGGAAGCTGAACCCCATGGCGCTGCTGATACGGCGTGAATAGATTTACCCCTGTCAATATCAACCACAGCATGGCCCGGTAAATAAGGTACAAGGTGTTTGGCCACACCGATAGGGCCCATACCCGGGCCACCACCACCATGCGGAATACAGAAGGTTTTATGCAAGTTCAAGTGGCAAACATCGGCGCCAATATTGGCCGGACTAGTTAAGCCCACCTGCGCGTTCATGTTAGCGCCATCCATATAAACCTGGCCACCGTTCTGATGTATAATATCGCAGATCTCAATGATCGACTCTTCAAATACCCCGTGGGTAGATGGATAGGTAACCATTAAGCAGGAAAGTTCATTTTTATATTGCTCAGCTTTGGCTTTCATATCGGCAACATCAATGTTCCCGTTATCGTCGCATTTTACTACAACTATCTTCATACCGGCCATGGCTGCTGATGCAGGATTGGTGCCATGTGCCGATGATGGAATCAAGGCAATATTACGGTGACTGTCGCCCCTGTCCAAATGATATGCACGAATAACCATCAGGCCGGCGTATTCGCCCTGGGCACCCGCGTTTGGCTRCAAGCTCATGGCAGCAAAACCAGTGATCTCGCTCAGCCAGTTATTGATCTCATCAAACAGTTGCATGTAACCTCCTACCTGATCGGCAGGGGCAAAGGGGTGTATCTTACTAAACTCCGCCCAGGTAACAGGCACCATCTCGGTAGTAGCGTTCAGTTTCATGGTACATGAACCCAAAGCTATCATGGAATGGCAAAGCGAAAGATCCTTTGTCTCCAGCGATTTGATGTAACGCAGCATTTCATGCTCTGAATGGTGCGAGTTAAACAAGCTATGTGTTAAATAAGCCGATTTGCGCTGCAGTTCGGCAGGGATAGCTGTTTGCAGGTTTGCTTTTAATTCATCAAAATTTACATCCGTAATGGTTTTACCTTTTACTTTGGCAAAAAACCTAACCAGTGTTTTAATATCTTCTGGCGATGTAGTTTCGTCAACAGCAATGGTAACAACCGAACCATTGTAACTTAGGTTCATTTCGTTATTCAATGCTTCTGAATGTAAAGGACCGGCCAATACACCAACATCAAATTTCAGGGTATCAAAAAACGACTCATTCAGCTGTTCGTAACCTAATTCGTTAAGTGAATTAGCCAGCAGAACCGCTAAGCCATGAATCCTTTCGGCAATTAATTTAACGCCCTGCGGACCATGATATACGGCATACATACCAGCCATAATGGCCAGCAATGCCTGCGCGGTACAAATATTTGAAGTAGCTTTATCGCGGCGGATATGTTGCTCACGGGTTTGCAGTGCCATGCGCAGGGCATAGTTACCGGCGCTATCAATAGTAACACCAATAATGCGGCCGGGGATAGAACGCTTATATTCTTCTTTTGTAGCAAAAAACGCGGCATGTGGGCCACCAAAACCCATTGGTACGCCAAAACGCTGGGTTGAGCCAACAACAATATCGGCACCCCACTCGCCCGGAGGGGTTAGCAGCACCAGGCTCATGATATCAGCAACAACGGTTAGTTTAATGCCTTTTTCGTGTGCTTTGGCTGCATAATCAGCATAATTATACACAGCGCCATTACCGGCAGGGTATTGAACTATGGCACCAAACATATTGTCGGTTAGCTCAACTGTGCGGTGATCGCCAATTTGCAGTTCAATACCGTAAGGTTCTGAACGGGTTTTTAAAATATCAATGGTTTGCGGAAACAACTCTTCCGAAACGAAGAAAACATTAGCATTTTGATTTTTACGCAGACTGTATTGCATAAACATAGCCTCGGCAGCAGCAGTACCTTCGTCCAGTAATGACGCGTTGGCAATTTCCATCCCGGTCAAATCAATCACCATGGTTTGGAAGTTGAGCAGCGCCTGTAAACGGCCTTGAGCAATTTCGGCCTGGTATGGGGTATATTGGGTGTACCAGCCTGGGTTTTCCAGTATATTACGCTGTATAACCCCAGGAACGATCACATCATAATATCCCTTGCCAATGAATGATTTGAATACTTTATTTTTTGAAGCGGTTTGCTTTAAAGTGTTCAGGTAATCAAACTCGCTTTTGGCGGCAGGTAAATTAAGCGGATTTTTTAACCTGATCCTGTCAGGTACGGTTTGCGCTATTAATTCGTCAAGTGAATTTACACCGATAGTTTTTAACATTTTTGCCGTATCGGCCTCATTTGGAGCAATATGTCTCGACTGAAACTTCTCCTGGTAGTCTGCGTTCAACATCATGAATCAAGTGTCCCTCTAAATTTAGCGCAAAGGTACTATTTTACTAACTGAGTAACAATTACCTAATATATTATTGACAAAGTGTTTACAGATAAAAAATGTATTTTGGCTACCGAATTGCCTGAACCATGTTTCGCAAGCTTATACTTATCCTTTTTTCATTCCTGTTTTGCGGCTCGCGAGCTTTTGCCGATACATTTGTAGTAACCAGTAATTCCGATTCGGGCCCCGGCACTTTACGGGAGGCTTTGACGCTGGCTGCGGCTAATGGTAGCGCGGTGAAGGATTATATCAATTTTAATTTGCCCCATGTGAGTGAGGCCGACAGAACTATAACATTGTTATCAAATCTACCAACATCATCAAACTTAATTATAGATGGCACAACTCAGCCCGGGATTAAATTTGGTATTAGTGATGCCAAAGTAAAAATATTGGCACTCATTAATTCAACCCATCCTATTACATACTGTTTTGACATTACAGGACAACATGACGTAGAGTTATATGGTTTATTTATAGATGTGCCTCCTAATTTAGCAACCAATAGCGTACTTAATTCGAGTGCCATTTTTAGCAATTATGATTCTAAAAATATTATTATAGGAGCTCCTGGTAAGGGTAACCTTATTAAAAATATAACAGGCATTTTTTTTCAGTCAAACTTTGAAAATGCCCCAAAAGAGGTTTTATCTGAAAATGTAAAGATATCCAGCAATATTTTTGGATTAGAAGAAGATGGTGAAACATTGGCTGACGTTATTACGACGGCTATAGCAGCGTTTGGGTTAAAAAATTTAACAATAGGCGGTAGTACACCTGAGGAAGGCAACATATTAGGAGGATCTGTAAACTATGATGAACAATTTTCCTATACTACAAATACTGGCAGGCTATATATTTCCAATAACTTTTTTGGATCTGATTATACGGGGACAAATGCAATAGACAATGGGAGGCCTTTCCTTGACGGTGGAACTACATTACTCATAACCGGCGGTTCTCTTCAACAACTTGAAGTAAGTAAGAATTTATTTGTTGCCAGAAGTGATTTAGGATTAACTGGAATAAACTGTTTTTTTAAAATAACGGGCAATAAATTTGGCACGGATATTACAGGAACAAAAACCTTAGGAACAATTATGTTTCCCCTGGTTCTGGGATACTGCAATGGCGGAGGGATAATAGGCGGAAATGATCCGAATGATCAGAATATATTTTGCGGCGCTTATAAAGATAACCCAGACCCTGATCAGGCAAAAAGCGGGGTAATAATCAATATTGGCTCACCTAATGTAGAACTTACAGGGAATTCTTTTAAATGCAACTACAGCACCTATCCCTATCAGCTTCAGGGAGCCGATTTTTCCAAATTCTTTGTTAATATAAAAAACAGAAATACGAATAGCATATCAGGAAATGCTACCGCAAATTCAAGAGTTGATCTTTATTATAGTTTAAGCTGTAACAATTGTGAGCCCGAGAAATTATTCAAATCAGTAAATGCTGATAATAATGGAAACTGGA
Source organism: Mucilaginibacter sp. P4_E8 (assembly GCF_056401495.1). Lineage (NCBI taxonomy): Bacteria > Pseudomonadati > Bacteroidota > Sphingobacteriia > Sphingobacteriales > Sphingobacteriaceae > Mucilaginibacter > Mucilaginibacter sp. P4_E8. The sequence continues at coordinate 32,344 of NZ_JBFUJG010000005.1, read as the reverse complement.
GTTATAATGGCACTTTATCAAATAATAATATAATTGCTTCTTCCACATCCGATGGCACCACTTCAGAATTTACAGGATTAAAATTCACCAATCAACCTACCGATATAAAAATCAAAATGGCTTGTAATAATCAAACTAATGGCTCTATAACAGGCATTACGGCCACCACGCCTGCCACCTATACCTGGCTAAATGAAAGCAATACAATTGTTGGGTATAATAGCAATCTACTTAATATCCCTCCTGGAAAATACCATTTAATAGTGAGTGATGGTTGGTGCTCTATATCATCCCCTGTATATGAGATTCAAGACGGGGCAAACCTGATAAATACTACCGGCCTTAACATTAAACCTGCGTCCTGCGGCTCATCTACAGGATATATTTGGGGTATAAAAGCCAATGTTCCTGTAATTCTTACCTGGAATGGTGGAAATTTGAGCGGTACAGTATATGGTACCGAGGTTTCCAATATACCTGCGGGAAGTTACACATTTACCTTTACAGCGTTAGATGGTAGTTGCCCACAAACGATTTCTCCTATAATTGTTAAAAATATCGATGGCCCTAATATCGATGAATCCACAAAAATAATCCAAACAACCCCATGCGGGCAGTCAATCGGCTCTATAAAAAACATAACCGTTACCGGAACCAATCCCAAATACAGCTGGAAAAATGAATTGAGCCAGGAAGTTGCTACTACTAAAGACCTTACTGGTCGACCCGCCGGTAAATACACGCTGCAGGTCACTGATGATACTGAGTGCGGCCCGGTTTACAGCAGTCAAATTGAGATCCCCGAAACCAACGGCATCACGCTTAATATTCCACCAAACCCTAAAACTGATGCCAGCTGTAATAAAGCTAATGGCTCCATTATTGGTATTACTGCACCTGGCGCTACTAAATTTGAATGGCGCGATGTTAGCAACAATTTAGTGGGCTCGGATCCGGACCTTAAAAATATACCAGCAGGAGCTTACCAGCTAACCGCAAGTAACAATTTTGGCTGTAGTAAAACAACCCAGCTATTTCAAATCCTTGAATTGCCAGGCACTACCTATCCGGCTTATACATTTACACGTAAAAATACTTGTTTTGGTGAAACCAATGGTTCTATTTTGGTTACAGCTGATGCCACGGTAAAATCATTAAGGTGGGTTAATGGACAGGATCAAACAATTATCGGCAATCAGCAGATCAGCGGCCTGGCAGCAGGTACTTATAAACTTTATTTTACCGATCAAAATGATTGCGAAAGCTTGTACAACAGCTATACTATTAATGAAATACCCCAGCTGCAAATTATACCCAACACTGAACAAAAAACCGACGATGAATGTGATCTTAAAACAGGTAGCATTAAAAACATACAGATCACCGGAGGGTTACAACCATATACTTACGAATGGTATAATGCCAATAATGAGCAGATATCAACAGGCATTTCGCCCACTGGTTTAAGTGCAGGCAATTATAAATTAATAGTAAATGATGCCAGTGGTTGCGGACAAGCAATTGCCAATTATGATATAGCAGCTCATAGCAGTATCATTGCTGCACCTGCCGCTAATAATGTGCAATTGTGCACTCCTGGCAATGCCTTACTTACGGTTAATAGCACAGTTGCAGGTTATACTTACCGTTTGTATGAATCGGTTAACAGTATTACGCCGCTTGCCGAGCAAGCCAACGGACGGTTTACCATAAACACCAAAACCAGCACGGTTTTTTATATAAGCAAGGTATCGGGCAGCTGCGAAAGCAGCCGTACAGAAGTACAGGTAGCTATCAGTCTTTCGGCCATTAATATTGCCAATACCATTACCCCCAATGGCGATGGCATTAATGATTACTGGAAAATTGATGGTATTGAAAATTACCCAAACGGCCAGATACAGATATTTAATCGTTATGGGCAAAAAATATTTGAATCAAAGGGATATCAGCAACCTTTTAATGGCACGTTTAATGGCAAACTGCTTCCAAATGGTGCTTATTATTACATTATTAACCTCAACAAAAATTGCACGCTGCTATCGGGTAGTTTAACCATTATCAGGTAAAGCCAGTTGTCGCAGATATAGCTGTATGGTGTTTTCAAGTCCGTAATATAAAGCATCACTGATGAGGGCGTGGCCTATGCTTACTTCCTGCAAACCGGGAACATTTTCGGCAAAATATTTCAGGTTATGTAAATCCAGATCATGGCCCGCATTAATACCCAGGCCTGCGCTTTGGGCCACTTTTGCAGCTTCAATATAAGGAGCAATGGCCAGTTCCCTTCCCTGGTGAAAGTGGGTGGCGTAGGCTTCCGTATACAGTTCAATGCGGTCGGTGCCGGTTTTTGCGGCCCCTTCAACCATATCAACAATGGGGTCAACAAAAATAGAAACACGTATACCCGCATTTTTAAAAACCGCTATCATATCTTTTAAATAATGATAGTTGGTGATGGTATCCCAGCCATGGTTGGAGGTAATTTGCCCCAGCACATCGGGCACTAAAGTAACCTGTTCGGGTTTGTTGGCCAGCACCAGGTCAATAAACTTTTGTTCCTGGCAGTTGCCTTCAATATTAAACTCGGTGGTAACAATTTTTTTCAGTTCAAAAACATCATTGTACCTGATATGTCTTTCGTCGGGCCGGGGATGCACGGTGATGCCCTGTGCACCAAAACGTTCACAATCTTTGGCTACTTGTATCAGATCTGGGTTATTGCCGCCGCGCGAGTTGCGCAGGGTAGCTATTTTGTTGATATTGACAGATAAACGGGTCATGGTTCAAAGTTAATATTTCATCTATACAATTATAAACCTATTATGAATTGATACGTTTATATTTAGATCATGAAACCTAAAAGCTTTATCGTTGAACTATTTATTCTGATCATACTTTTCATTATTATAATGATATCTGTCATGTTTGTACCCGGTGTTTATGGGGACGAGAAAAGGTTTGACATCAATTTAAATGATACCTATTTTGTAATTCAGTTTTCATGGCAAAACTTAATATTTGCACCATTTTTATTACTTACTTTATTAGTTTACGCTATACGTGCAGCTATCAATCGTTTTAAAAACCAGTTACAAAATCTTATATTGATCGCCAGTGATTTTTTATTTGTTATCATACTCATCAAGACATACGCATTTTTAAGCCGTATTGATTCAAATTCTGCGCTAACGATACTAAAAGGAAGATCGCAGTCCGCAAATACACACCCGGTTAACTGGCTTGAACAAACCTTATTAGTTAGCGTAATCATTTTTTTGTCGATATTAGTAATAACCGCCATGCTTACCGGCAAAAACTGGAATCTTAACAAAAATGAAAATCAGAGCTCTTAAATATATACTCACCTTATTCATTTTAACGGGCCTTCACCAATTGGCCAAAGCCCAGGCCAATTATCGTAAAATTGAAAACTACAAACCCTTTTACGGCTGGGCGCACCACTTTCCGCAGGACTGGATGATACTGCGCCAGTTTGAAAACGAGGGCAAGGATTATTATTTGTTAGTGAACCCGCAAACGCTGGAAACTAAAATTGATGAGCGCAGTTTTTACCAGGTTAAACCGATGAGCATTACCCAGGCCCGCATTTTTTTTAAAAGTACGCCTTATCAAAAAGCCTTGCGTAAAGCCGAAAAACAATCGGTAGCCCTGCAGGATGCAGGCATTGAAAGCGGCATCCCCAAAGAAACAGGCATTAGCTTAACAGCAGATCTTTGTCCATCGCACCGCCCGTTGGACAAACGGATCTTCACCGATATTTTCACAGAGTTTCAAAAGGTAGAACGCCCGGTACCTGTTGCACTTTCTGTTACTGGTGTGTGGATGCGCCAGCATCCGCAGGACCTGGAGTGGCTTAAACAAATGCAGGCCAGGCGCGAAATCTACATCACCTGGATCAATCATTCCTTTAACCACCGGGTAAGCCTTAAAGCGCCGCTAAAGGAAAACTTTTTGCTGGAGCCCGGTACCGATATGAATTATGAAATACTGGAAACCGAGAAAGCCATGCTCAAAAATGGTTTACTGCCATCGGTATTTTTCAGGTTCCCGGGCCTGGTATCAGACCAGCAACTGATTTATAAACTAACCGACTATGGCCTTATTCCTATTGGCACCGATGCCTGGCTGGCCAAAGGTCAGCAACCGCAGGCCGGCAGTATTGTACTGATACACGGCAACGGCAACGAACCAACCGGCGTAAATGATTTTATTAAATTGCTGCAATCAAAAGCCGGCTCCATTGCCCAAAAACAATGGTTATTGTATGATTTGAGAGAAAGTGTGGAGGAAGAGTTTGAGGGTAGTAATTGATCTGGATTGAAAACCCCGGAAGCGAGACTCTTACAAAAGCTAAGTGCTAATCCTTTCTGTAAAATTTCACCATTCGGGTATACAAAATGTTAATTCCGGTTTACAATTTGCAATAAATAATTGACTTATGTTAAATTAAAGGTCATATTTAATCAGCTTTTCATTAAGGGGATAGGCGAGAGCTGATTCCCCTCTACAAATCTTTTCGATATGACTGAATATGTAAATCTCCTTAACGAGTTAAATGAGCTGTTAAATGATTCAGCTGAATATTCTCATTCAAATGGCTGTATGCTTCAATCTTTGTTGAAACGGTACGATGCTGTAGTTGAACACCTGTATTGCATAAATAATGATAAGTTTCAAGCCTCTGTTGAAACTATAGGAATGCTGGAATATTATATTAGTCAAATTTTTTCGCCCAAAGTTTCAGGCATAAAAAAGAAAAGCATTTACCTCACAGCTAAGTACGTTCTAAAAACCTCTATCAGTTTAGATTTAAGAAATTATAAAAAGCATCTTTTACTGGATACGATAATTTATAATTAAGCTTTAGAAAAATATAAAAACTTACGAAGTTTTTGTCTAAGCGGTGTTCCTGTTGAAGACCCTGCAATGCTATTGGATTGCATAGCCCTCAGGGGATTGAAATATTTTTGTTATATTTATATCAACCTTATTACTGATGTTAAAAACCAACCTCTTTGTTACCCGCATAGCAAGGCTATGCCGTAACTTTTTTTTTAAAGAAAATTTTCCGTGTTCATTTTTTCCAAGGTGCTTTTTTTACGCCATCCCTATAATAATATTATCAGGCTTAACCAGTAGCACATTTGCACAGGAAAAGGCGAAAAAAGTGGCCGGGACATTTGTTTACCAAAGCAAAGCTTACAATTATGAATTTAATAAGCTTGCGAGTAATAATTATTCATTTGTAATCAATAGTTTAACTGATAGTAACACTACCTCTTCAGATGCCTCTTCAAGCACTGAAACAGACCCCACTTCAAACGCTGATACTACTGCCAACGCTGAAAATAATTCTCCGCTTCCTGATACAACTTCTAATACACCAGACGCTGCACCCTCATCCATTGGCACTACCACAAACCAAACCGCTGAAAAATCTACCAGCAACGAAATATTTGACGAGTTCTCGAAAGAAGTATTCAGAGTGCTATTTCAGCATCAAATGATAACAAAGTATGGCATTAATGAGGACAATGAATCTAAAAACTTATTGAATAAAAAAAGCCTGGAGTTGTTTTTTATTATCCAGTCGAAACTTGAGTTTTTAGACGATGAACCGGTAACCGCGCATATGATACTGAAAAAAGACAGAGTTAATAGTATCCTCATCTCAAATTCGTCAAGCYTCTACAATGCCAGTTTAAGTTATCCTGTAATAAAACATAATATTAAAAGCGTAGACATTGAAACTGAAGACGGTACCATAAAAAACATTATCGTTTTGTTGGAGGCTAAAAATTCAAGGGGATCTTTAGAATTTAAAAACACATACCCCATCAGTATATCAGGTAAACACGATGCCGAACGACTTTCAAAAATAAGACTTTATAGCTTTAATTGTAACGGTATTGAAGGCTTGAACAGGTATATTCTATTTTCTGATATATTAGAGCTCGACATAACTTTAGAAAACGACAAAGAAGACTATAGCCCGGCAAATAAAACATTCAAACTTACCCCTCAGTCCTCGGTTGTTGAATTAAAGAAAGAGAAAAGATCCCAGATATTGTCAGTTGCCGCATTTTCTGACTTTGTGGGTCTTGACCAGGAACAACCAAACGGACTTTTACAAATTGAAGCAAAGCGTAAAATTAATATAAATACCAACTATCTTGCCGTGTCATCGTTTTGGGGCGGCCAAAAAAAGCGCGACTTAGACGAACAAATATCAAACTATGATCTCGGAAAATATAGCTTTAGAAGAATTGATACAATTCAAAGCAAAAAAAGCGATTATTCAACATACCAGGTTCTTTTAAAAAAAGCGTGGCTTGCAGAAACCTATAAAAATACAATTTCGTTTCCCGATTCACTTACAGCTAATAAATATGTTAAAGAACACCCCGGCGACTCTAAAAAAAAAATCAATAACGTTTGGGTTGTAAAAAGCAGGCAAAAATTTAAGGATACGATTTCATTTTCAGACTTTCTTGGTGCCTACAAACATGTTAGAGAACATCCTGGCGATCAGGTAAAAAAAGAAAACGATAAATGGATTCTAAAAACCAATCAACGGATAGCTTTTCCAGACTCGGCGAGTGCCGACAAATATGTTCAGGATACATCCGGCAACCAAATAACTAAAGTAAGCGGGAAATGGATAGTTACCGATCAAAAATATAACATATCAATCCCATTCTCAGACTCAACAGGTGCCGATAAGTATGTAAAAAAATATTCCGGCAATCAGCTAATCAAAAAAGGGGTATGGCTTATAAAAACCAATAAAAATTTTAATAACGTCATCTCTTTTACTGACTCTTTACGTGCGATTAAATATGTGAAAGAACATCCCGACAATCAGCTAATTAAGCGAGGGCAGTGGGCTGTTGAAATCAAACAAAAACCTCTCAAACCCACTTATTTTACCGATTCTATAGCTGCGACCAAATATCAGAAAGAAAATCCTAAAAGTAAGTTAAGCAAGATCAAGCCGGGCTGGGTTATAAAAATCAATAAAAAGCCCAATGATATCCTTTTTACAGATTCTACCATTGCAATTAAATATGTAAAAGACAACCCCAGCAGTCAATTGAAAAACAATAATGTTGTGTGGTTTGTAAAAACAAATAAAACGGTTGCTTTTCCAGATTCAGTCAGCGCAGCCGTATACGTTATCCGTAATCCCCAACACCTGATAATCGAGGCCCAGAATGTGCCTTATGAGGTGATAAAAGTGGCAAACAGAAATTACAAATTCGGATATTATGCATGGATCCCCTCCATCGAACCCAAATTATTATTCTCAAAACTCGACGGAAACAATAAATTCCTTAACCTTGACAGTGCATATTCATCAACAAAGAGCATCAACCCGCTTAAACAATTTCAATATCAACTGGCTTCATTTGGTTTAACTACAAGTATTTTAAAAATAGCATATCCACAAAGCAAACTAACCTGGAATGTTTTAGACGTAGGCACATTTTGGTACCGCACAAGGGTGCAAAACATACAAGATACTGCCACTAATAATTCGGTTGCAGTTAATAACGGTTACATTTCTTTCGGGAGCCAGCTGGCATTTAAGCCCGACAGCAGATGGGGTGCAAATGTTGGCGCCACCTTTATTATGCAAAAAGCATTCAATAACGAATATAAATTTGAAAAGAACCACGGCTTAACGCAATTTAATTTTGACGCTTTTATAAAAACTAATGAAGATTCGAAGATGTTTTTCCGTTTTCGTTGGCTGTTTGATGGTCACACATTCCAAAATAACTTCACCCAGATACAGTTAGGTTACTCCGTTAATATATTTGCAAACTCCGGGGCATCAAAATAATATCATAACAAAAAAAGGCATGGTCTCATAAAACCATGCCTTTTTAAATTTAATAAGTCTTAAAACTCAAGACTCAGCACTCACAACTTCTTAGTACCTGTAATACTCCGGTTTAAACGGCCCTTCAACAGTCACACCTATGTATTCCGCCTGATCCTGATCAAGTACTTCCAGTTCAACACCAATTTTGGCAAGGTGTAAACGGGCAACTTTTTCGTCCAGATGTTTTGGCAGGGTATAAACTTCGTTTTTGTAAGCGGCGCCGTTTGTCCAAAGTTCCAGCTGGGCTAAAGTTTGGTTGGTGAACGAGTTACTCATTACAAAGCTTGGGTGACCGGTTGCACAACCTAAGTTAACCAACCGACCTTCGGCCAGTACAATAACATCACTGCCATCAATGGTGTATTTATCAACCTGTGGTTTAATTTCAATTTTGGTATTGCCATAAGAGCCGTTTAACCAGGCCATGTCAATTTCGTTATCAAAGTGACCAATGTTACATACAATGGCTTTGTCTTTTAAAGCGCGGAAATGCTCTTCGCGAACAATGTTCTTGTTACCGGTAGCAGTTACCACAATATCAGCTTCTTTAATAGCAGTACCTAATTTTTTAACTTCAAAGCCTTCCATTGCTGCCTGTAATGCGCAGATAGGGTCAATTTCGGTAACAATAACACGTACACCTGAGTTACGTAAGCTATCGGCCGAACCTTTACCTACATCTCCATAACCGCAAACAACAGCCACTTTACCAGCCATCATTACATCGGTAGCACGACGGATAGCGTCAACCAGTGATTCGCGGCAGCCATATTTATTATCAAATTTTGATTTGGTAACCGAATCATTAACGTTGATGGCAGGCATTGGTAAAGTACCGGCTTTCATACGCTCATATAAACGGTGAACACCGGTAGTAGTTTCTTCTGATAAACCTTTAATGTCGGCAATCAATTCAGGATATTTATCCAGTACCATGTTGGTTAAATCGCCACCATCATCCAATATCATGTTCAATGGTTTGCGGTCTTCGCCAAAATAAAGGGTTTGCTCAATGCACCAGTCAAATTCTTCGGCGTTCATACCTTTCCAGGCATAAACAGAAGTACCAGCAGCAGCAATAGCTGCAGCAGCATGATCCTGGGTTGAAAATATATTACATGACGACCAGGTAACTTCGGCGCCAAGCTCAATTAAGGTTTCAATTAAAACAGCGGTTTGAATGGTCATGTGCAAACAGCCCGCAATACGCGCGCCCTTTAAAGGCTGCGTTGGACCATACTCTTTGCGTAAAGCCATTAAGCCCGGCATTTCAGCTTCGGCCAGTTCAATCTCCTTGCGGCCCCATTCGGCCAGGGAAAGGTCTTTTACTTTGTATTTAACAAATGCAGTTTCTACTGATGACATAACATTTCAATTTTTTGAATTGCAAAGTTAACTTATAAAAATATCAAAATGAAATACTACCTTCCTGAGGGAGGATAACAGGATATATATTAGGTATTTTATAATGGCGAATAACCTAAAAAGGCTATTTTTCAGCCTGCAGCATATTAAGGTTTCCGTTATAAACGCCGCCATTTTCAACTACCAGGTTTTGCGTTCTAATATTACCGGTTATTTTGCCGGTTGCCTTTATCTCCAGTGAGTTGGTTTCTATATCACCGGTAACGGTTCCATACACAACAATTTCCTTCGTGTTAATATTCCCTTTTACCAGGCCTTTTTCGCCCAGTATCAAGCCCTCGTCAATAGCTACTTCACCGTTCACCTGCCCGTCTATACGTGCAAAAGCCGGGGCTTTAAGGTTACCATCTAAAATACTACCATCGCTTATCAGTGTTGATATAGCCTGCAGATCAAGCGCAACTTTATCTTTTTTACCAAAAATAGCCATTTCGAATTCAGGGTTATAAGTATGGGGTTTGAGTTATTTGAGCCCTTTTACGTAATTTTAGGCTAAAATGTTTGTAAGAAAGACGATACATTTAATCATCACTCACAAACAGCACTTACTTATTAAGCGTTAAAAAATTAACCGGATTTATAGGTCTGCCGTTTTTACGCACTTCATAATGTAGATGCGCCCCGGTTGAGTGTCCGGTTGAGCCTACCAAACCTATTTCATCGCCAACGTTTACTTCCTGGCCAACTTTTACCTTGATGCGCGAAAGGTGGCCATACACGGTTTCGAAATTATTAATATGAGCTATACGTATACAATTGCCATAACCACCTGCCCAGCCGGCAAAAACAACCTTACCACTTGCGGTACATTTTACTTCATCGCCCCTTTTACCCTTAAAATCAATACCCGGATGAAATTCGGCACGCCCATCATCAAACGGATCATTACGATAGCCGAAGAATGAGGTAAAAGAACTGATCCTGGGGTAACCCATTGGCGTAAACGCAATAGCGCCCATTAAATGATTTAAGTAATCGTTATAAAGGGAGTAAACTTCCTTGTCAGATAGTTTAGCACCTTCGGCATTGTTATCGCCACCAATATTTTTAGTTGAAAAGCCCTTTAAGCCGCGCCTTTTTAAGTAACCGTTAATGGTTTTTAACTTACCCTCAATAGCTTGTATATAAGATTGGGCGCTCCCTTCTTTGTTTACCGTTGGCGAAACCACCGGAATCTCACCCTTCAATTTCACTATTTGTGCCAACAATTGCTGTTTTTCCTGCTCCTGTTTTGAGTTTTGTGATCTTAAATAAATAATAAAACCAATTAACGCGAATAAAACACACAAGGTACTAAATGCATAGTGCCTTAATCTGTTAATATGTTTTGTTTTTATTTGTAATGACTTGGTGGGCTGATGGTTTTTGTTAATAATAACAACCGTGCTAATATCAGAGGGCTTGTTGTTCATCAAATTCATTGTAATTAGGGAATGCAATATACTTATTACTATTTATAAAGCAATACCGGTTCTGAATAAAACCATTTGGAATAAATAATTAACGATTGAGCTTATTTGGCACCTTTGATAACACATCGTCAGCAAAGTGTTATTATTGTGTTTTTTAGGTACAAACTGTTAATCATTTCTTATTTTTGTATCAGGTAAATTTTAGTGTAAAGAAAAAAATCATGTATCCAGAATATTTAGTTGCCCCGATGCGGGAAGATTTGACAAAAGTTGGCTTTGAGGAATTGAAAGATGCCGAAGCTGTAAAGCAAGCCATTGAAAGCGAAGGCACTGTATTTGTAATGGTAAATTCGGTTTGCGGATGCGCTGCGGCTAATGCACGCCCTGCAGCAAGAATTGCAGCAGCAAACGAAAAACACCCTACTAAATTGGTAACAGTTTTTGCAGGCATGGAAAAAGAAGCGGTTGATACAGCACGTAATTATATGCTGCCTTACCCTCCATCATCACCGGCAATGGCATTATTTAAAGATGGTAAATTGGTACACATGATAGAGCGCCATCAAATTGAAGGTCGCCCTGCCCAAATGATAGCCGATAATCTAATTGGCGCATTTGAACAATATTGCTAATTAAGCTGAAAGCCGAAGGCTAAAAGCATAAAGCTAAAAAAATATAAACAAAAAGCAGAAAGGAACATTCTTTCTGCTTTTTGTTTTAGCAAGCTTTCAGCTTTATGCTTTTAGCCTTCGGCTTATCTATTCGCTTCTTAAACTCTTTACCGGGTTGGCCAGCGCTGCTTTAATGGCCTGGAAACTTACTGTAACCAATGTTATTACGATGGCGCCCGCTGCTGACACACCAAATATCCACCAGGATATTTCTGACCGGTAAGTGTAACCCTGCAGCCAGCCATGCATAAAATAGTATGACACTGGCGATGCTATAACAAAGGAGATGATAACCAATACAACAAAGTCTGTTGATAACAGGCGCCACAGGTTAAATACCGATGCGCCCAAAACTTTGCGCACACCTATTTCCTTAACCCTTTGCTCGGCCATAAAGGTTGCCATACCAAATAAACCCAAACAGCTAATAAATACGGCCAGCATGGCAAAAAAGCTCGCCAGCTTACCTATACGTGTTTCCCCATCAAATTTTTTGGCATATTCTTCGTCGGCGAATTTATAATCAAATGGCGAGGCTGGTGAATATTTCTGGTGTATGGCGGCAATTTTCTCAAGTGCTTCGCGGGTGCTCATCCGCGGATTGATCTTTATGTTTATAACACCCTGCGGATCTTTATCCAGAAAAAAGAAAGTTTGCTTAACTGGTTCATAAGGCGAAGACATGAGCATATCTTTAATAACCCCAATTATGTGGTGTGGCTGCTTGCCGTCGGTTGTTATAACCTCGCCTACCGGGTTTTTAAAACCCATGAACTTTGCAGCCGCTTCATTGATCACCAGGGCATTTGAATCGGTTTTGAATGCGCTCGAAAAATCGCGTCCGTCCTTAAACTGCCACCCAACGGTTTTGCCAAAATCGGGGCTTATACCTACGGTTGCAAAATCATCCAGCATGCCAGCGGGTTTTCCTCTCCAGTCGAAACCGCTGTTATTGCTCCACACACCGGTTACCGGACTACCCGATTCAGCGGTTTCCACAACAGCTCCTGACTTTATCAGTTCATCTTTAAAAGCGACGTAGTGATTATGTATATCGCTTGTTTTCTGTACCAGATACACCAATCCTTCGCGGCTATAGCCTATAGGCCTGTTCTTGGCAAATTGTATCTGCCTAAAAACAATGATTGTTCCTATAATAAGCGTTACCGAAACGCTAAACTGTAAAATCACCAGTACTTTACGCGGTATAGCAGCCAACCGCCCTACTTTAAATGTTCCTTTTAAAACTTTTATGGGCTTAAAAGACGACAGGTAAAGTGCCGGGTAACTACCCGCTATGAGCCCGGATATGAGGCTGAAAACCAGGCCCAATATCCAAAACCACGGATTGTTCCATAAAACAGTCATCTTTTTATCGGCAACACCATTAAACCAGGGCAGGGTGAGCATTACCAGTATTATTGAAAAAACAAAAGCAAAGGCAACTATCAGCAGCGATTCCATAAAAAACTGCCCGATAAGTTGTATCCGCTGCGAACCTATGGCTTTACGGATACCTACTTCTTTAGCCCGCTTCTCGGACCTTGCAGTGCTCAGGTTCATGAAATTGATACAGGCCAGCAATAACACAAACACACCTATAATACCAAACATCCAAACAAACTGTATAGCCCCGCCGGTATTTACACCGTTTTTAAATTCGGAATATAAATGCCATTTGTTCATGGGATGTAAAAACACGGCCGGCTTAAAATCGGCCCCTAATTTGTCGCCCTGCGCAGCTATATTTTTGAGCTTTATATCTTTGATCTTAGCCGATACCTTATCAACATCGGCATTGGGAGCCAGCTGCGCAAATATTTGCCATGAATTGTTACCCCAGCGGGTGGCAGCCCGTTTAAGCCATGGCATGGTGGTCATGTACAGGTCCCAGGGTGCAAAAAAAGTAACTTCTTTAAATTCGGTATTGTTAGGCATATCCTCATAAACACCTGTTACCTTAACCACCCATTGGTTATCAATTTTCAGTGTTTTGTTGATAGGGTCGGCATTGCCGAAAAGCGTTTTTGCCAGCGACTCGGAAAGCATGATAGATGAAAGATCCTTTAGCCCGGCACGCGTTCCTTTAATCATTTTCAGCGTAAGCATATCGGGCATTTCCGGCTGCACATAGTTACCCAGTTTGGTGAACTTTTTGTCGCCATTGGTAATAATGTGTTCCATTGTCCATGTAGAAAGCACCACATATTTAAAATCGTTCATATATGATTCCCGGAGCTTTAACCCCAGCGGAATAGGCATGGCGGTTTGACTGCCTACTTCACCATTAAATGTTTGGTGTTGCCATACCTGCACAATACGGTCATAGTTTTTAAAATACCTGTTGAACGATAGCTCGTCCCAGATCCAGAGCCCGATAAGCATAGCTACCGCCATACCAACCGACAAGCCTGCTACATTGATAAAACTGTGCACCTTATTTTTAACAAGGTTCCGCCACGCGATTTTTAAATAGTTTCTGATCATTGCTATATGTTTTAAGCTTAAAGCTAAAGGCACAGAGCCTAAAGCTTCTATATAATCTTGTTTATTGCTTTTAGCTTTATGCATTAAGCTTTCAGCTGCTATTCGCTCCTTAAACTTTTTACCGGATTAGCCAGTGCTGCTTTTATAGCCTGAAAGCTTACCGTTATTAAGGTAATAGTTATGGCCCCTATACCCGCCAAAGCAAATATCCACCAGGAAATTGCTGCTTTATACTGGTAGGTCATTAGCCAGCGCTGCATAAAATAATACGCCAGCGGAACTGCTATAAGCAAGGATATAAAGACCAGCATTACAAATTCTGTTGATAATAAGCGCCACAGGTTAGCTACTGATGCGCCCAGCACCTTGCGTACCCCAATCTCTTTTGTGCGCTGCTCGGCCACAAACGATGCCAGCCCAAACAGGCCGAGGCACGAAATAAAAATGGCAAGCGCAGCAAATATGGAAGCCAGGTTACCGATCCGTTCTTCATCCGAGAACTTTTGGGCATAATCATCATCATTGAATTTATATTCAAACGGACTGCCCGGGTTATATTTTTTAAAAACAGGCTCAATTTTGCTCAAAGCATCACGTATAGGCATAGTTGGTTTTATGCGCACGGTCATCCAGTTAACCCAACCGGGGCTCATGAAAAACACAGTACCTACGGTTTTTTCATAGGGCGATTCCATCACCATATCCTTGCTTATACCCACGATTACGTGGTTGCCGCCGTTCCAGTGCATGATTTTGCCTACAGGATTTTTAATGCCACTCATTTTAAGTGCCGATTCATTAAGGATGATGGCCCCTGTATCGGTAGGGAAATTACGTGAAAAATCGCGACCCTGTAATATTTTCCATCCCACGGTGTGACCATAATCATACGTTACACCTATGGTGCCGAATGTAGGGTCATAACCCGGAGCTTTTCCCTCCCAGGTAAAACCACCATTGCGTGACCATATTTGCGTTGTTGTACTGTTTGACTCTGCCATGTCTTCAACCGCGCCGGTTTGTAACAGATCGTTGCGCATCACCTCATAATGCCCGTAAATTTCGGGGGTATTCATTTCTATGCTGATCAATCCCGCCCGGGTGTAGCCAACAGGCCGGTTTTTTGCAAACTGGATCTGCCTTAAAACAACTACGGTACCTATAATTAAAACGATGGACACTGTGAACTGTACCACGACCAATACTTTGCGCGGAACCGAAGCAAAACGCCCCACCCTGAATGTGCCTTTTAAAACTTTTACCGGGTTAAATCCGGATAAATAAAAAGCCGGATAACTGCCCGATACCAATCCGGTGAAAATTGAAAAACTTAAGGTGATCAACCAAAATGATGGGTTAGCCCAGGGCACGGTTACATCTTTATCGGCAATGCGATTAAAATAAGGAATAGCTAAAACTGTAAGGATGATGGTTAATATCAATGCTAAAAACACCACCAGCAATGACTCGCTCAGAAACTGACCGATCAGTTGCCCTCTAACCGAACCTATAGCTTTACGTATACCTACCTCTTTAGCTCTTTTCTCGCTTTTCGCGGTGCTTAGGTTCATGAAATTGATACAAGCCAGCAACAGTATAAATAAACCAATAATGCCAAATAACCACACAAACTGAATGCGCCCCCCAATAGATACACTATTCTGAAAGTCGCTGTACAAATGCCACTTACTCATGGGGTGTACCTGCATTACCTCATCGTTCATTTTAAAATGAGGTTTGGTGATATTCCTTATTTTAGCTGATACTTTATCAAAATCAGCATGATCATTCATCAGTGCAAATAAATGGCAACCATGATTATCCCAGGCTGCTGTTTGGGTGTTCCACCAGTTTGCCGGGTTATTGAACGGCAACATAAATTTTGCAGCATAAAAGGAGGTATTATGTGGCAGGTCCTCATATACACCGGCCACTTTCATATTGGTTTTATTATCAATACGTACTACTTTATTTATAGGATCGGCGTTACCGAACAGGGCTTTTGCTACCGATTGTGATAGTATAAATGATGATGGATCTTTAAAATTGGCATAGCTGCCCTTTACCATGTTTAGTGAAAGAATCGCGGGCATATCAGGTTCGGCCCACATACCATTTTGCGATATCTTTTTATCGCCTACAGCCAGTATATGTGCCCCTTCCCAAATAAGCGCAGTAAGCTTAAAGTCTGCAGCATATTTGGTACGCAGCTCTGCGCTCAATGGCACAACCGTTGATTCAAATGTACCGGTTTCGCCATTGGCTGTTTGGGTCACCATCAGTTGACCTATATGGCTATAATTACGATGGTACTTATCAAACGACAGCTCATCCCAGATCCAAAGACCGATAAGCATAGCGATAGCCATACCAACTGACAAACCCACAATATTAATAGCCGAGTGCACCTTGTTCTTAACCAGGTTTCTCCAGGCGATTTTTAAATAGTTCTTGATCATGGTTTCTTAAATTTTAAAATCTAATTTCTAAACTCTAAAGAGGCTGTCATGCTGAACTTTTTTATTTTACTCACCACTCCAAACTCATAACCCGCAACTCCCTTACTCGCTCCTTAAACTTTTTACCGGGTTTATCAGCGCTGATTTTGCTGCCTGGAAACTTACTGTTGCCAGGGCTATCAATATGATCAAGCCTCCCGAAAAGGCAAACACCCACCATTGTACCGGCGTATGATAGGCAAAGCCCTGCAGCCATTTATCCATGGCATACCAGGCTATAGGCGATGCTATAACCAGGGCAATAACTACCAGCACCAAAAACTCTGATGATAACAAAGCGAATAGTGAGCCTATGCTGGCACCTAATATTTTACGAATACCTATTTCCTTTACACGTTGTTCTGCGGTAAACATCACCAAACCCAGCAAACCCATGCAAGAAATAAAAATTGCTAAAAATGCAAAGTAGCCTGAAAGTTGACTAACCACTTGCTCACTGTTGTATAATTTGGAATATTCCTGATCAGAAAACTGATAAGTAAATGAAAAGTTGGGGTTCAGATCTTTACAGATCTTTTCCAGTGCGGTAATGGACTGTTTGGTTTTACCGGCTTCAACACGGACTAATATCGTTCCCCAGGCTTGATTTTCTGACAGACGGATAACCAAAGGTACAATAGCCTCGTGCATTGAATTAAAATGAAAATCTTTTAGCACACCAATAATCTTCCCCTGGCGGCTACCCATTGATAATGGCTGGCCAACAGGGTTTTGATACCCTATTTTCTTAACAGCCGCTTCATTGACCATATAACCTACAGAATCGGTACCGAAATCCCTGGAGAAATCTCGCCCGTCTTTTAATTTCAGCTTCATGGTTTTCACAAAATCATACCCCACTGTAGCGTCTGCAAACGATGTAATCAGATTGGGGTCTTTCCCTGCCCATTCGATATCGCCTTTAGTATGACCAATTACAGTAGGCGACTCCTTCATTTTTGAAACAGACTGGATGCCCGGTATTTTACCCACCTCTTCCTTGAATAGATCATATTTTTTAATCAAATCACCCTCTATGGGAATATATAAAAGATTGTCGCGGTTATAACCAAGGTTTTTGGTTTGCATGTATTCCATTTGGCGATAAATCACAATCATTCCTACTATAAGTATAATGGAGAGTGTGAATTGAAAAACAACCAAGCCTTTACGGAAAAAAGTTGCTCCCCGACCGAAGGTGAGACTGCCTTTTAAAACCCGGACAGGGTTTAACGACGACAGGAAAAACGCGGGATAACTCCCCGCTACAATGGCCGTAAATAGTAACATGCCCAATATAGTTATCCAAAAAACAGGTTGCTCAGCAGGTATAAACAGATGTTTCCCGGTAAGATTATTAAATGCGGGTAGCAGGGCAATCACCAGGATAACCGCGAGTATCATAGAAACAAATGTGAGCAGCACGGCCTCGCTCAAAAACTGCCCTATTAAGCTTGACCGTGCCGCTCCAATAACTTTCCGGACGCCAACTTCTTTAGATCGTTTGATGGAACGTGCAGTTGCCAGGTTCATGAAATTGGCACAGGCAATTAGCAAAATAAAGATAGCCACAAGACTAAAAAGATGTACATATGCTATACGCCCTCCATCAATTTGGCCATTTTTAAACGTAGAGTTAAGATATTTTTCGGCATATGGCTGCAAGTATAGTTCCGTATGATTGTTATTTGTTGCTGACTCATACAGGTTGATAAAGTTTTTGATCTTAGCAGTTACTTTAGCAGGATCAGCGTCGGCACGTAATTGCAAAAAGGTAGCAGGGCTGGCATTAGTCCAGTTATTTACCCAGGTGTTTTCCTTTACATATGCTTTCCAGCTTCTCAAAAAATCAAATTGTTGGGAAGAATTGACCGGCAGGTTTTCAAAAACCGCTGTAACCTGAACATTGTCCTTGTTCTCATAACGAAGGCTCTTCCCAATGGCTTTCTCTGCAGACCCAAAAAAAAGTTCAGCCATTTTCCGCGAGATGGCAATACCAGCAGGCGTATTCAAGGCTGATTCGGGAGTACCCTGCAATAGCGGATAACTAAACATGCGGAAAAAGTCGGCCCCGGCAAATGTCCCTTCCATTTTAACGATCTTATCGCCTGATTGAAACGTCAACGGATGTCCTTGTTCCAGGCCGCTTGCATATTGTACTTCCGGTATTCTTCTTTTTAATTCCTCGGCTAATAAACCTTGCGTAAGATAATTGGCCTCAATTTTACCATCATAAGACTGGCGTTCATAAACCTGATACAACTGTTTGCCATTGACATGAAAACCATCTACGCTTTGTTCATCCTGCACCCAAAGCATGATCAACAGACTGCAAGCCAGGCCAACCGAAAGACCCGAAACATTTATAAATGAATGCGATTTATTTCTGACGAAATTTCGCCACGCGATTTTTAAATAGTTCTTGATCATTGTTATATGTTTTAAGCTTAAAGCTAAAGGCACAAAGCCTAAGGCTCTTATATAATCTTATTTATTGCTTTCGGCTTTTAGCCTTAAGCTTTCCGCTCTTACTCGCTCCTTAAACTTTTTATAGGGTTAATTAATGCTGCTTTTGCCGCCTGGAAACTTACGGTAGCCAGGGCTATCATGATAATTACACCACCCGAAAGGGCAAATACCCACCATTGCA
The DNA here is from genome assembly GCF_056401495.1 of Mucilaginibacter sp. P4_E8. Lineage (NCBI taxonomy): Bacteria > Pseudomonadati > Bacteroidota > Sphingobacteriia > Sphingobacteriales > Sphingobacteriaceae > Mucilaginibacter > Mucilaginibacter sp. P4_E8. The sequence continues at coordinate 13,289 of NZ_JBFUJG010000005.1, read as the reverse complement.
CCGGCGTACGATAAGCAAAACCCTGTAGCCATTTACCGGTAGCATACCATGCTATTGGCGATGCTATGAGCAAGGCAATTACCACCAGCACCAAAAACTCAGATGATAACAAAGTAAACAGCGAGCTTACACTTGCACCCAATACCTTGCGGATGCCTATTTCCTTAAACCGCTGCTCGGCCGTGAACATGGCCAGGCCTAATAATCCCAGGCATGAAATGAAAATAGCCAGGAACGCGAACCCGTTTGACAGTCTGCCCACTATCTGCTCGTTTTGATATAGTTTCTGGTATTCGTCATCAGAAAAAGTATAGGTAAACGGATAGGCTGGGTTAATCTGCTTGCACAGCTTTTCCATGCTGGCCAGCGCCGCACGGGTTTTGCCGGGCTGTGTCCTGATCAGGATGTTGCCATAAATTTCATCTGCCCTTGATCTGATAATTAAAGGCATTATTTCTTCGTGCATGGAGCTAAAGTGAAAGTCCTTTATCACGCCAATTATTTTGCTTTTGCGCCCCCAGAAGGTGAGTGGCTGTCCAATAGGGTTTTTATATCCTATCCGTTTTAAGGCCGCCTCGTTCAGTATAAGGCCAACGGTATCGGTAGGGAAATTCTTAGAGAAATCGCGCCCCTGAAGCATCTTTAGCTTCATAGTTTTCACAAAATCATAACCTACCGAAGTTTGGGTGAACTGGATATTTACGGTCTGGTCCTTGCCAATCCAGTCAACACCACCGGTGCTGTTCGGGATGTTGGTTGGCGCATTGGTCATGCGGGTAACCGATTGTATGCCAGGCATGGTCAAAGCCTGCTCCTTAAACAGATCGTATTTGTGAAGAAGCTCTCCTTCAAGCGGTACATAGATCAGGTTTTCGCGGTCGAATCCCAGGTTTTTGGATTGGATATAGTTTATTTGCCGGGAAACAACTATAGTACCGGTAATTAATATAATTGATAGTACAAACTGGAATATAACCAATCCCTTACGGAACAAGGTAGTGCCCGAATCTAACTTCAGGGTGCCCTTTAATACTTTAACCGGGTTAAACGACGATAAGAACAAAGCCGGATAGCTGCCCGATACCAAACCGGTAACCAAGGTAATACAAACCACCTTTATCCAAAAACCGGTTTGGTTAAACGGCAGTTCAATTTGCTTTTGGGTTACCTGATTAAAAACCGGCAGCAATACAACCAAAAGCAGCAGGGCTATCATTACCGAAAGCGAAGTGATCAATAATGATTCACTGATGAATTGCTTTACCAAAGCCGACCGTACAGCGCCAACTACCTTGCGTACACCAATTTCCTTGGCCCGCTTAACCGAGCGTGCGGTGGTTAAATTCATGAAGTTGATGCAGGCTATGAGTAAAATAAATATGGCCACAATGCTAAAAATGCGTACATATTCAATCCGGCCTCCGCTAATTTTGCCATTATCAAAACTGCCATGCAGATATTGTTCACTAAAGGGCTGCACACCCAGATCAATGATAAAGGTTGATGTTTTACGGTTGGTGTTGTTATAGGTATCTAAAAAATGGATGATCTTTTTTTCGAACTGGGCCGGATTGGTGCCTTGTTTTAGCATGACAATGGTCGACGGTCCCTGGTTGCCCCAGTCAAGGGCCCAGCTGTTTTCCTGTAAAAAAGTATACCAGTTAACCAGGTAGTCGAATTTTTGCGAGGAGTTTTTGGGCAGGTTTTCAAATACAGCGGTTACCTTAAAGTTTTTACTGTTTTCATAACGGATGGTTTTGCCTATGGCCGCCTGCGGGCTGCCAAAAAAGTCTTCGGCCATTTTGCGCGATATGGCCAAACTTACCGGTGAGTTTAACGCGGTTTGTGCATTGCCCTGCAGCAGCTTAAAACTAAATATGTTAAAATACTCGGCACTTGCCGATGAGCCCTTCTGCTTCAATATCTTGTTACCTACCTGAAATGTATTGTTTTGACCAAACCCTAAACTAACGGCATGTTCAACCTCGGGCATTACCTTTTTCATTTGATCGGCGGTAGGGCCGGGAGTATTATACGAACCGTTAATTTTATGATCAAAGTAATGCCGCTCATATAAGGAGTATAAACGATCACTGTTTTTATAAAAACTATCAACACTCAGCTCATTTTGCACCCAAAGCAAAATAAGCAGGCTACACACCAAACCAACCGAAAGACCGGCAATGTTGATAAAGGTATGCACCTTATTCCTGACAAGGTTGCGCCACGCGATTTTTAAATAATTCCTGATCATAACAATTAGTTTATTGGTTCAATTGTTCATTAGTTCATTGTTGTTTTTGCCTTTGACCTTTATCCTTTCACCTCATTATTCGCTTCTCAAACTTTTAATCGGGTTTATCAGCGCCGCCTTTATTGCCTGGAAGCTTACCGTTAGTACAGCGATAAGTATAATAGTAGCTCCTGACAAAGCAAACATCCACCATTGTATGGGCGTACGGTAGGCAAACCGCTGCAGCCAGTGGTTCATAGCATACCAGGATACAGGCAGGGCAATAAACAGCGCAATAACCACCAGTACCAAAAACTCCGATGACAGCAGCGCGAACAGTGAACTTACACTCGCACCTAATACTTTACGGATACCTATTTCCTTAATACGCTGTTCGGCCGTGAACATGGCCAAACCCAATAAGCCCAGGCATGAAATAAATATGGCCAGGAAAGCAAACGCGTCTGAAAGTTTGGTTACTATCTGCTCGTTTTGATATAATTTCTCATATTCCTGATCTGAGAAATTATAAGCGAACGGGAACGATGGGTTAATTTGTTTACACAAGGTTTCCAGGCTGGTCAACGCCTGTTTGGTTTTACCTGGCTGGGTTTTTACCATTACCGTTCCCCAACTTTCCTGCTCTCTTGACCTCACCACCAAAGGCTGGATCTCCTCGTGCAGGGAGTTAAAATGAAAATCTTTAACCAGCCCTACAATTGTACCCTTCTTACCCCAAAAAGTTAGTGGTTTGCCAATAGGATCTGCATATTTAATCCTTTTAAGCGCGGCCTCATTAATGATATAACCTACAGAATCTGTCGGGTAATCCTTAGAAAAATCGCGTCCGGCCAGCATTTGCAGCTTCAGGGTTTTTACAAAATCGTATCCTACCGATGCCTGGGTAAACTCAATGTTAATATTAGGATCTTTACCTTCCCACTGTACATTACCTGTAGTGTTTGACATGTTAGTTGGCACGCTGCTTATGCGGCTTACCAATTGTATACCCGGCATACGCAATGCCTCTTGTTTAAAAGTGCTGTATTTAGATATCAGATCGCCGTTCATGGGTACGTATATCAGGTTTTCACGGTCATAACCCAGGTTTTTTGATTGTACATAGGCCATTTGCCGGGATACAACAATAGTAGCGGTTATCAGTATAACCGATAAAGCAAACTGGAATATAACCAGCCCCTTACGGAACATAGTGGTGCCCGAATCTAACTTCATGGTACCCTTTAGCACCTTAACCGGGTTAAACGACGATAAAAATAAAGCAGGATAACTGCCCGATATTAAACCGGTTATGATAGTTAAAGCTGCCAGTTTTACCCAGAATAAAGGCTGATTAAAGGGCAAATCAATCTCTTTTTGGGTGATCTGGTTAAACACCGGTAATAAAAGCACCAGTAAAACCAGCGAAACTGCTACAGCCAGCGAGGTGATGAGTAACGATTCGCCGATAAATTGTTTGATCAAAACCGACCGTACCGCGCCTACTACTTTGCGCACCCCAATTTCGCGGGCACGTTTAACCGAACGCGCCGTGGTAAGGTTCATAAAGTTAATGCAGGCTATCAGTAAAATAAAAATGGCCACAATGGTAAACAGATGTACGTATTCAATACGGCCACCTTCAATTTTACCATTATCAAAATTGCCATGCAGGTAACCTTCGTCTAAACGCTGCATGCCCAGTTCTTCGGTAAAAGTGCCTTTCTTTTGATCTTTATTTAAATTGTCTAAAAAGTGGGTGATCTTTTTTTCAACCAATGCGGGTTTGGCATCGGCCCGTAACATGATCATGGTGGCCGGTCCATTATTGCCCCAGTCTTTCGCCCAATCATTCTCTTCCAGGAAACTATACCAGTTTCTTACAAAATCGTATTTTTGTGATGAGGCTTTGGGTACATCTTCAAACACTCCCGTTACCTTAAAATCCTTTTTGTTTTCGTAACGGATGGTTTTACCTATAGCGGCCTGCGGGCTGCCGAAAAAAGCCACCGCCATTTTGCGGGAGATAGCCAAACTTACAGGCGAATTTAACGCGGTTTGCGCGTTGCCCTGTAATAACGGCACGCTCAGCATTTTAAAATAATCGTCGCCGGCATCGGCACCATTCATTTTTAGTATTTTATCGCCAACCTGAAAAGTATACTCGTCTCCGTATATCAAATTTGAAGCTGCTTCAATTTCCGGGATCTGCTTTTTTAGCTCATCCGCAAGCACACCCGGTGTACCATACTGCCCATGAACTTTATTATCATAATATTGCCGCTCATAAACCGAATACAGGCGGTCGCCATTTTTATGATAAGCATCTACGCTCAGCTCATTTTGTACCCATAATAAAATAAGCAGGCTGCAAGCCAGCCCAACCGAGAGGCCTGCGATATTTATAAAAGTGTGCGCCTTGTTTTTGATCAGGTTGCGCCAGGCGATTTTTAAATAGTTCTTGATCATTGTTATTTATTTTTTTGCTTAAAGCCAAAGGCACAAAGCCTAAGGCTCCTTATTTATCTATTTAATTACTTTCAGCCTTGGGCTTTTTGCTCTTATTCCGTCTTCAAACTTTTAACAGGATTCATTAATGCGGCTTTAATGGCCTGGAAACTTACCGTTGCCAAAGCAATAATAATGGCCAGCAACCCGGCCAGGGCAAACATCCACCAGCTTATATTTATACGGTAAACAAAAGCTTGCAACCATTTGCTCATACCCCACCAGGCTATTGGTGTTGCAATTACTATAGCTACCATAACCAGTTTTAAAAAGTCTTTTGATAATAACCCCACTATACCCGATACACTTGCCCCCAATACCTTACGGATACCAATTTCCTTGCTCCGCTGTTCGGCGCTAAAGGCGGCCAAACCAAACAAGCCCAGGCATGAAATAACAATGGCTATGAGCGTAAATGTGTTAATGATCTGCGACAGCGTGATCTCGTTGTCATATTGCTTTTGCACTTCGCTATCCAGGAATGAATATTCAAAAGGCGCGTCGGGAATGTCTTTATGCCATATTGTTTCCATTTTTGCCAGCAGGTTTTTAAAATTTTTACTATCGGCAGATACAACAATGGTGTTCAGATCACTCTGCTGACCATCATAAACCAACATAAAGGGCTTTACCTCGCTATGCAGGGAGTTATAATTAAAATCTTTCATTACCCCGGCTACCTCAACAAAGGTTACGGGATTAGGCTCATATTTGGTATACAACCGGGTACCGGGAGCGGTTTGCGGGTTTAAGCCTAAGCGTTTGGCCAGTGTTTCGTTAATTAACACCCTTGATGAATCACGTTGTCTGAAATCGCGACCGCTGATCATTTTTATCCCATTTGCTTTTACAAAGTTTTCATCGGTATTTATATTTTGCGCGTCGATAGCGGTTGCCATATTGCCGCCGGCCAGGTAAACACCATGATCATGCGGCACAAACTGGCCTAAATAATTATCGGAGTTGCTAACTGCTTTTACCTCGGCCAGTTGTTTCAGGTCGTTGGTAAAATCAGGCATTTTGCGCTGGGTAGTATTGGTGTAAAAATTAAAGATCAGTTTTTGGCTTTTATCAAAACCCAGGTCCTTATTTTTAATATAGTTAAGCTGACTGTAAATCACAATGATACCGGTTACCAGTACAATTGATAAAACAAACTGAAACACCACCAATGATTTGCGAATGCCTGCTGCCGAAATATGACTGGTAAAATTGCCTTTTATCACCTTTACTGCCTTAAAGGCCGATAGATAAAAAGCAGGGTAACTACCCGCAACCAGGCCTGTAACCGCTACCAGGCTCAGCAACATAAGCCAAAGCTTGTAATTTGTAAAAAACGATAAATGTATATCTGTACGGGTTACCTGGTTTAAATAAGGGAGCAGTACCATTAAAAGTGGCAGTGCTATGGCTACTCCAATAAGAGCCAGCAAAAACGACTCGCCCAAAAATTGTTTTATCAGGTCGCCCTGGCCTGCGCCAATTACTTTTCGTACACCAACTTCCTTGGCACGTTGGGATGCACGGGCGGTGGATAGGTTCATGAAATTGATGCAGGCAATTACCTGTATCAATACCGCTATCAGTATCAATATGTACAGGAACGACGGATCGAGTGTTTTGGTCAATTCATGTTCGAATCCGGGCGTTGTATGTATGGTTGTAATTTGTTGCAGGTGCAGCACTTTTTTCATGCCTATCTCCTTCATTTGCGCCGCACCATACTTATTTAAAAAGTCGGGCAGCTTTTTTTCAAGCGCTGCGGCGCTGGCATCGGGCCTGAGCTTTACGTAGGCGTACAGAAAGTTATTGCCCCCCCAGGTATTGTTCTGTCGAACGTATTGGCCTAATCCGCCGCTATTCATGGCCATAAACATACTGGCATGAATATGTGTTTTACCCAGGCTTTCGTCAATTACCCCGGTTACTTTAAAATCATGTTTGCCAAATGAATTATCAATAGATATCATTTTACCTACCGGGTCTTCATTTCCAAAAAGTTTGTCGGCAACAGGTTTAAGAAGTACAAGTGAATAAGGTTCGGCCATTACTTTTGATGCATTCCCGCCAACAAAGTGATAGCTGAACATATCAAAAAAGGTTGAGTCGACATAAGCTGCATCCTGTTGATAAAATGATTTTTCCTTATAGCGCAACAAGTGTTGTTTAGCGCCAAAGCCTTCGGTGGTTACAACGCGTGTAAATTGCTGCACTTCGGCAAAATCATTTTTCATGGCCGGTGCAATGGGTGGCGAGCTTGCTGCCCCGTGATGCTTATCGCCGCTTAACTCCAAATCAGTTGTAACGCGGTATATATTTTGCACATCTTTATGATGCTTATCATAACTATATTGATCCTGCACATACAGTAAAATATACAGGCAACATAAGGTACCGGTTGCCAACCCAATAATGTTGATGAGGCTAAACGTTTTGTTCTTTAACAAAAACCGCCAGGCTGTTTTTAAATAACTTTTTATCATTGTTATGTATTTTAGCTTAAAGCAAAAGGCTCAAAGCCTAAAGCTTTTTATATATTTTATTGCTTTCAGCTTTACGCCTTCGGCTTTTAGCTCTTATTCGGCCTTCAAACTATTAACCGGGTTCATTAACGCAGCTTTTATGCTTTGATAACTAACTGTAAGCAGCGCTATTATTACAGCAACTGCTCCGGCCAGGGCAAACATCCACCAGCTTATGGCTATGCGGTAAGTAAAATCCTGCAGCCATTTGGTCATGGCCCACCAGGAAATTGGCGATGCTATAACTATGGCTATAAATACCAGCTTTATAAAATTCATAGATAATAGGGTAGTTATATTGCTGATGCTTGCACCCAATACCTTACGGATACCAATTTCCTTGCTCCGTTGCTCGGCCATGAACGCTGCTAAAGCAAACAGACCCAAACATGCAATAATGATAGCTAATACGGCAAATGTGGTGAATATGCGGCCCATGCGTTGCACATCGGCATACATGCCGGCAAAACGTTCATCCATAAATGTATATCGGATAGGCTGGTTGGACGCGAAGTTTTTCCAGGTTGAACTGATCTGCGCCAGCGTATTCTTTACATCACCGGTTTTTATTTTTACCGATACTATAGAGTTACTGTTACCCAGGTGCATCGCCAACGGGTCTATCCCGTCTCTCAACGATTCGAAATTAAAATCCTGCACTACGCCAATGATCAACATTGGCCTACCATAATTGGTGATCCGTTTACCCACCGGGTTTTTGAGATTGAGCTTTTTTGCTAAAGTTTGATTAATAACATATGCTTCCGAATCGGTTTTCAGCGCGGGGTCGAAATTGCGGCCTGCCACTATTTTCATCCCGAATGTTTTAATGTAATCGGCATCTACATCCCAAAACTGGCCACCAACACCGGCCTCAATTTTTTCCTTACCTGCATTATGAAATTCGTTACCATTTCGCTTGGTGCCTGATACCGGAAGAAAATCGCTTATGGACACACTTTGCACTGAGGATAATTTCAGCAGTTCATTTTTAAAGTTCTTTACTTCATTATTTAAAGTGTTGGTACCCTGTATCATCACTACCTGATCTTTTTCATACCCTACTTTTTTATTGAGGATAAACTGCATCTGGTTATAAATAACAACCGTGCTGATGATCAGAATAATAGATGTAGTAAACTGAAAAACAACCAGACCATTACGGAGCATCGAACTTTTACTGCCTATACTTAGCTTACCTTTCAGTACTTCTACAGGTTTAAAACCCGAAAGATAAAATGCCGGATAAATGCCGGCAACTACGCCGATTAAAACTGCAGATACAAGTATAGCCGGTATAAACCACCACTGCAGCCAGGGCATGGTGAGTGTTTTGGACGCCAGGACATTGAAATAAGGAAGCAATACAGTAGCCAATATTAGCCCCAATACAAAGGAGAAAAAACTATAAATTAATGATTCGGTTAGGAACTGGGTGATTAGCCCGCTGCGCTGTGAACCTACCACTTTGCGCAAACCCACTTCTTTTGCCCGGTTGGCAGATTTTGCTGTTGACAGGTTAATGAAATTAATACAGGCAATAAATAAAATAAAGATGGCTACCGCGCCAAACAACCATATAAACCGGATATCGCCATGTTGCATTCCATCATGTATATCATACGAGTGCAGGTTGATATCCTTAACATTCTGCAGGTACATTTTTAGCACATCTGCAATTTTTGCTGCGTTTTTATCCCCGTTTTTTAACATACTCGGGATAAAATAATTATTGATTATATCATCGTTGATCTTTTTTCCAAGTACAGCAACATTAACTCCTGGCTTCACCAACAGATAAACGCTGTAGTTACTGGCGTTCCAGGTTGTTTGCTCTTCATCCCAAAATTTAACTCCTGTAAGTGTTAATAAAAAATCATAATTGAGGTGGGTGGTTTTAGATAAATCCTGCATTACGCCGCCAATTTTGTATGGCTTGGTTTTATCATTATTAAGGTACATTACTTTGCCAACAGGGTTTTGGCCAGGGAAATATTTATCGGCTTTACTTTTTGATATCACCATGGTAAGCGGCTCAGCAAGCGCGCGTGCCCTGTCGCCATAAACCATGCGTAGCTTCAATATGTCAAGCAACGACTGATCGGCGTATGCAAAGCCCTCTTCATGGGTATTTTCCACGTTTTCGGCACGCCTTAATTCATTACTGCCTGCACCCGAGAACAATGAATTGGGCATGAGCCTGCCAAATTTCTCAACTTCCGGGAAATCAGCTTTAACCGTGCGGCCCATTACAGCAGGCCAATCAACTCCTTTTCCGTCAAACCCATCAGCATGATATTCCCCAACAACCCTGTATATGCGATTGCCATCCGGATAGCTCTTATCAAATTTCAGTTCATTACGAATGTATAACCCAATAAGTAAACAAGCTGCTATACTAAGGGCAAAGCCTCCAATTTTAATGGCAGCGTACATTTTCTGTTTGCGCAGTTGTCTTAGTGCTATTTTTAAATAATTTTTGATCATCGTGGGTTTATTCAAAAAGTTAAAGCCCTGTATAATTTTTTTATCTGCCTTATTGGGTTTAACAGGAGGTTTATCCTGTTGCTCTGGAGCATTGCTCCTGACCTCTGCCGTTTTTATATGTTCCTGTATCTTTTTAAAGAGGAAATGGCTGTTATTTTCAACCTTTTGCTTCTCATCGTTATCCCACCAATCAAACATGAGCTTCACGGTATTATTTAAGGCAGGGTTTTCCTGCAGCAGGGCATTTAGCTCGCTCAACTCTTCCTCCGAAGCCTCGTTAGCTAATTTTTTTGTCGCCAGGTTCCAAACATGATCCTCTGTGTTCATAATTTATCAATAGGCTTGCCTTGTTTAAATGGATATATTCTACTAAGTATATAGAATAAAATATGTGCCATTCATTTAACTATCTAATTATCAATTAATTAAATATTTAACACATTCACTACTGTACGAAACCGAACAGCGGGTGTTCGCTTTTATACCGTTCTGTTATCAAATAAATCATACACATAGTAACATAAAATATTTCTGTGCGTCATAGGTACTTTAAAGTCAAACTTTTTAGTTTGACAGCAAAATATTAATATTGCTATATGACTGATCTCAAACCATTTTCAACGTTACTGTTATCATGTATGTTAACGGTAGCTTTTACTTCATCCCATGCGCAGGAGGCGCCCAAACCGGAGGATCCGGCATTAAAAATTTTCCGTGCAACACCAACCAAGGTGAACGATCTGGTGCACACCAAACTCGATGTGCGCTTTGATTATAAAAAACGTTACCTGTACGGTAAAGAATGGGTTACGTTAAAACCTCACTTTTATCCAACCGATAGTTTAAGACTTGACGCCAAGGGTATGGACCTTAAAAACATATCGGTGGTAAAAAACGGTAAAAATATACCGCTAAAATTTACTTACCAGGATAGCCTTTCGGTTGCAATTAAACTGGATAAAGTTTATCGCAACAGCGAAAGCTATACCATATACATTGACTATACCGCTAAACCAAACGAATTAAAGCAAAAAGGCAGCGCGGCCATTAATGATGCTAAAGGTTTATACTTCATAAACCCAGATGGTACTGAAAAGGACAAACCAACCCAGGTATGGACACAGGGCGAAACCGAAAGCTCATCGGCCTGGTTCCCTACTATTGATAAGCCAAGCCAAAAAACTACCGAAGAGATCAGCATGACCGTACCTGCTAAGTATGTTACGTTATCAAACGGCAGGCTGGCCTCACAAAAAACAAATACCGATGGCACCCGTACCGATACCTGGAAAATGGAGTTGCCACACTCGCCATATCTGTTTATGATGGCCGTTGGCGATTTTAAAATTTATAAAGATAAATGGCGCAACAAGGAGGTAAACTATTACCTGGAGCCTAAATATGCCCCTTACGCCAAAGAAATATTCGGCTTTACTCCCGAGGTGATCGAGTTTTACTCCAAAACTTTAGGTGTTGATTACCCGTGGAACAAATACGCGCAAATTGTAGTACGCGATTATGTGAGCGGCGCTATGGAAAACACCACTGCAACATTACATGGTGAATATGTACAGGGTACGCACCGCGAGTTGATAGATGCTTATTTCAACAATGGCCGCAGCACTATTGTGCATGAACTGTTTCACCAGTGGTTTGGCGATTATGTAACCGCCGAAAATTGGAGCAACCTTACCGTGAATGAATCGTTCGCCAATTTTAGTGAAACCCTGTGGGCCGAGCACAAATACGGTAAAGATGCCGGTGATGAGCATAACCATGATGATATGCTGACCTATTTAAGATCGGCAGATGGTAAGACTAAAGATCTGGTGCGTTTTCATTACGCTGATAAAGAAGACGTTTTTGATGCGGTTACTTATCAAAAGGGCGGCCGTATTTTAAACATGCTACGTAACTATTTAGGCGATGCCGCATTTTTTAAAGGCCTGAATATCTACCTGAAAACAAATGCGTTTAAAAATGGCGAAGCCCAGCAGTTGCGTTTAGCGCTTGAAGAGGCCAGCGGACTTGACCTTAACTGGTACTTTAACCAGTGGTATTACGGTGCAGGTAACCCAGTGTTAAACATTAGCTACAAGTGGGACGATGCCACTAAAACACAAACCGTTTACCTGCAACAAAGCCAGGACGGACAAACCTTCAAATTGCCAATAGCTATTGATATTTATTCGGGTGGTAAAAAAGAGCGCCATAAAGTATGGATGAGTGATAAAGCCGATACTTTAACTTTCCACGTGGCGGCCAAACCCGATTTGGTAAATGTTGATGGTGAAAAAATACTGCTTGCTAAAAAAACTGATAACAAAACAATTGAAGAGTTTTCGTTCCAGTATTTTAATGCGCCATTATATATGGACAGGTATGAGGCCATTGAAGCGGCAGCAGCCAATCAGAAAGAAAAACCCAATCAGAAAATTATACTTGCGGCTTTAAAAGATAAATATTACGGACTGCGCATTAAGGCTATCAAAGCGTTAAACCTTACTAATGATGATGTACGCAACGCTGCCCAGCCTATCCTAACCTCGCTGGCCAAAACCGATGATAATACACTGGCAAAGGCAGCAGCAATTATAGCTTTGGGTAAATTAAAAATGGCAGGCAATTTAACGCTGTTCAAGGAATCATTAAACAGCGAATCATATGCTGTACAGGGAGCTGCTTTAACCGGCATCGGTTTGTTAGATCCTGCACAAGCTTTGCCTTTGGCTAAAGGTTTTGAAAAAGACAATAAAGGAGCGTTAACTACGGCAATATTTGGTTTGTATGCCGCCAACGGTGGTAACGATCAGTGGCCTTATGTTTATGACACCTTTACTAATGCTACACTACAAAATAAATTTAACAGCGTAAGGGCTTTGGCCGAAATGACCGGCCGGGTTGAAAAACCTGAGTACGCTCAGCAAGGTATTGCAGAGCTAAAGGCATTCGGCATTAAATATAAAATGTATGGAGCCGATCAGTTTGTAAGTCAGGTGATGCTTGATATTAAAACCAAGCGTACCCAAATGAATGATACCACATCGGCAAATGTTGCTGATGGTGTTATTAAAGCTATGGCACCAGCCAAGTAATTGATACTATTTATAAACAAAAAGAGGCCGCTATTTAAATGGCGACCTCTTTTTGTTTAAAGCATTAACTGTCATGCTGAACTTGTTTCAGCACCCCATCGGCCAATTAATCATCATGCAGAATACTTTGCGTGTGGGATCCCGAAATAAATTCGGGATGACGAGAATATTAGGATTAGTGCACCAGCGTTCCAATAGGTTCGCCTTGTGCAATCTTCATAAAATTGCCTGACTCATTCATATCAAACACGATGATAGGCAGTTTATTTTCGCGGCAAAGGGTTATGGCGGTCATATCCATCACGTTTAATCCTTTGTCATATACTTCCTGGAACGATATTTCATCATAACGGGTAGCAGATGGATCCTTTTCAGGATCGGCAGTATAAATACCATCAACACGTGTACCTTTTAATACAACATCTGCCTTATTTTCTATAGCAC